>JBQTJD010000135.1:0-2519 GCA_052387475.1 Anaerolineales bacterium
AATCTGCTGCAACTGTTCGCGCGCGTGGGCTGCCAGTTTGAAGTGTGCCATTGGGCTTGGCCTCCTCAATATACAGGATACTCCAAGCTCAACACAGTGTGACAAAACTCTTGTCCACCTACTTAGAATCTCGATCAACGTCAGCCGAACCGCCGCCACCATTTTGGCGCGCAGCAGCTGTCGAAAATCGTCTTGACCGACGACGGGTTGCTCTTTATTCTCTGTTTCGGGAGTCATGGCATCTTCCTTTGTTTAGATTGGTGTCTAAACCAGAAGGATACCGGACTCCCACTTTTACTCACAACTCAGGATACCGCCTGCGCTCTAGCTCGGATGCTCCCCACACGCGTGGGGATGAACCGCGGTGTGCGCGCCGCTGGCTCGGCAGTCACGAATGCTCCCCACACGCGTGGGGATGAACCGGGCGCGGCAGTCTAATGAGTTTTGACGATCAAAGTCGGTAATCAGGCATTGCGGATCACGGAGGCCAAGCGACCCTGGCCCAGCAAGCCGACATAGCGTAGCAGATCTTGTGAGCCAGATTGAAACTGATTGAGAAAGTCACGGACATTTTGTTTGACCCGTTCCCAATCGGTCACCCAACGATGCAACTTCAGTACATCCTGACGCGCCCAACGCCAGAGCTTCTCAATGGGATTGAGCCAGGGGGCGTAGGTCGGCAACCATACCGGTTGCAACCGTGGCAGTTGCGCCAACGCCGCCAAGACCTCCGGGTGCAGGTGGATACTCCAGTTGTCTTGGATCACCAAGCTCCGGTCAGCCCGCGGATAGGCTTGCGACAATTGTGCATAGAACTGAATGAGTTGCTTGCGTCCGACGATGTAGCCGTCCAAATAGGTCACCTGTCCGGTCAGCGCGTTCAGCGCACCAACCGTCCGCCATTGCGGGTTGTTGCCAGCCCGGGTCGCTCGAGGCTGTCCCCAATCCCGCGCGGGATCGGGCCAACGATGATAGCCAAACTCATCCAAGAAGACCGCAACGGTGCCGCGCGGCGCGCGCACTGCCCCCCGCAAAGCCCGTTCCATACGCTGCTGCTTGAGCGCATACCTCGGATCGGGACTGAAGTGCTGAACCGTCGCCGAACGCAAGCCCAATTCGAAACGTTGCAGCACACGCCAGACGCCGCTCAGACTGTAATCTTTCAACCACTGCACACTGGCACGGATCGTCAGCAAACTCCACTTGCCCGGCGCCGGACACTTGGCGCCCACTGCCTGAGCTTTAGCCGCCGCCAACCCCGGACCGGCGCGCAACTGCTCTGTCACAGCAGCTGGTTGTCGTTCCAAGTCTTCAAAGCAACCTCCGACGCGGCCCACCGTGCTGATGCGCGATTAGCCCAGCCAGACCTTCGGTCTCGTACACCTGCAACCAACCGTAGACGGTGTCCGGATCACGGGGCCGCAGCAGACCGTGGCGCGCGACGCTATGGGCTGGCTGTCCTTCGGCAATCTTCACGATGGCCGAGCAGCGCTCGCGCACATACGGCCTTTCGTCGTGATGCCGGCTGGCTTCCAAGGCCTGCCGTTGCTTGCCGCTTAACCTGATCGTTCGAAGTGCCGCCATCGCCATCGCTCCTGTCTGGTTGAGATGGCCGATCTAACCATTACCGATCTTGCCTGTCAAAACTCATCATGGCACGTAATGATCAGGCACGATTGTTGAGGCATCTTGCGTTGACCTTCTCACAATTCGTCATGTTACGCATGCAAGGGGCTTTGGCTAGCGCAGTTATCAGCACTAAGGCTTAGCCAGTTGTCCATTGATAATTGCCTTCGTTCATCATCCGTTGCCAACACCCGTTCGTCGCGGATGGAATCCGCTCCTACTTGACCACCGGCCTAATCCCCCATGCCACCATCTCAATCTCGCGCGCGAAGTGCAGCAGCGGCGGCGTGTTGGGTAACGTAAGGCCGGTCGGCACGGCCATGGTGTTCGTCTCGATCTCGGCCTCGGCGCGTTGGAGCGGCCACTGCGCGTGGTGAATCTCTCCGCGATAGACGTTTCCATTCATAACTGTGTACAAACAATAGCGCTCGGTCAGCCAGTTTTCGAGCGAGCCGCACTGTGAGGTGTACACTTCGCCCACCGGACGATAGCGGCCTTTGAACTCGGCGGTTGGTGCGCCGCGATGAGTGCGCGTGCTGTGATAGTCAATCCACGCTGACTCAGCACCCTGAGCGGAGCGAAGCGAAGTCGAAGGGCGCGCGTTCTCAGTCATCACCATTCGCGCGTTGAAGTACGGCAGCTGGTACCACGCCCGCGCAATCGTGACGGCTAATGGATTGGCCGCGTCGAGGCTGAAGAAATACACGCCCGGTTTGCCGTCGAGTGAGACGTATGTGCGCGTGTTGAGTTCGAGGAAGTACGACAGCCACGGCACCGGAAAGGTGTAGCGCGGGTACACGCGGCTCATCCCAAACGGCACCACGCCGATCCACGCCTGCCCGTCGAACGTATCCGGCTGCAATTGCGGCGGCAGCGCGCGGCGCATGGCCTCC
>JBQTJD010000136.1:0-2002 GCA_052387475.1 Anaerolineales bacterium
TTTGTGGATTACGTCGGCCGCTCGCACACATCCCACGGCGCTGACCCCAAGATTTACATCCCGCAACGCTACGTCATCGGCATGGTTGGCTTTGTACAACGGCGGATCATGGAGGCGTTGGAAGCGGAACTGCACGCCATTGACCATGATTTTGAAGTGCGGGCGACGAAAGCGTGGAATGCGTTTTTGACGGTAGTGTTGGAGATGCTGTCGCGCGGTTATGGGCAGGCGCGTGAGGAGGAAGATTTCGCAGCCCGGCAGGAGATTGACGACCAGGAGATGCTCCAGTTGTCGGTTGACACCTACGAGCGCGCGTTGGGCATCGCGCGTGTGATTGAATACAAAGATGTCTTCGTCGCGCGGCCCGACGAGATTCCCGAAGGGCAACGCAAAATCGTTGAGGTCGAGGGCCTGTCTATCGGTGTCTTTCACCACAAGGGCCAGTGGGTGGCCCTGCACAATAGTTGCCTCCACCGGGGCGGGCCGGTGTGTACGGGCACCTTGGAGGGCGATACACTGACCTGCCCGTGGCACGGCTATCAGTACGATGTGAACAACGGCCGGTTGTTGCTCGATCCTTCGGCCCACCTCACGCGCTATCCGGTGGAAGTGCGCGCTGATGGCCTGTACCTGCGGATAAAAATCCTGATTCGGGATGAAGCCGAAATCTCGCTGGCGGGTTTTGAGCGTCCCGGCCAAGTGGAAGCGGCAACGCCCGCCCTAGCCGAGAACGAATTCCTGCTCGTGCAACTTCGACCCGGCGAGGTGGGACAGGTGCATGTGAGTGGTGAGCCAGTGGCCGTTTACAACGTCGATGGGACTTTTTACGCCACCCATGATCGGTGCACCCACGCGGGCGGCCCGTTGAGCCAAGGCAAGTTGGACGGACACAACATCATCTGCCCTTGGCATGACTCCTGTTTTGACGTGACCAGCGGGGCCGTGACGTGCGGCCCAGCCAAGAAGCCGGTGAAAGTCTATCAGGTCGTGGTCGAAGGGGGTAAAGGCATCGTGAAAGAGAAAGCCCTATGAAATACAACGCTATCGTCATCGGGGCCGGCCCGGCCGGCCACACCTGCGCGGTGCGCCTGGCCCAGTTGGGCGCTCGCGTCGCCGTAGTCGAGCGTGACTTCATCGGCGGCATCTGCACCAATTGGGGCTGCACCCCCAGCAAGTCCATGATCGAGTCGGCCAAGATCGCTCGCACCGTGCGCGAGGCCGCCCGCTACGGCGTCAACGTCTCCAGCTTTTGGGTGGATTTCAAAAAAGTCGCCGCCCGCCGTGACGAAGTCATCACTCGCTCGCGCGGGTTGGTGGCCCGACTGTTACAGCATCATGGAGTGGATAGTTATCAAGGCGAAGCTGAAATCGTGGCCCCAGACCGCGTCAAGATACGGCAGGGCAAGTTGGCATTGGACGGTCTGCAAATGACGTACACCGGCGACGAGCTTGAACTGGAGGCTGAGCACATCGTGCTGGCGACCGGCTCGCGCCCGCTCATGCCGGTCTGGGCGCCGCCGGATCATCCCTATATCGTCAGCAGCAATCGGCTGATCACCATCGGCGAGTTGCCGGAGAGCCTGACCATAGTCGGCGGCGGCGTGATCGGGCTGGAGTTCGCCACCATCTTCTCCAATATGGGCACGCGCGTCACCATCGTCGAATACCTCGAGCGTGTGCTGGCCGGCATGGACCCCGACATCTCGACCGCCATCACCGAGGAGTTGAAACTGCATGGTGTCCGCATCCTCACCGGGCACGAAGTCGTATCAGTCGAGGAAGGATATGTGCGCGCCGCCAATCGCGCCTCGCGGGAGATCGTCGAGATTCCAGGACGGGCCGTCCTCATTGCCATTGGCCGCGAGCCGGTGGTTGATAAAGCCGCATTCGACCGGCTGGGGCTGGCGTACACGAAGAAGGGCATCGGGGTGGACGACTACTTGCGCACCAATATCCCCAACATCTGGGCCATCGGGGACACGACGGGCAAGTCCATCCTCGC
>JBQTJD010000137.1:0-3169 GCA_052387475.1 Anaerolineales bacterium
TATCACGTTTTCTACGGAGTGATGATTGATCAGGCGCAAGAATCGGCGCTGCTCCAAAGTGTGGATGACTTCAGAACGAGACGTGGCCTGTTGAGGCACGATGGCGCTTCCATCGAAGTGAAATGGCAGAAAGTCGAGGACGAATGGAAGCAGGCCAGGAAGTTGCAGCGTCGCAATCGCTACGAGGAGTTGCTGGGTTTATTCTTCGAAGCCCTGGCGGCGCGCAGGCTTTCGTTTGGCTACATGTTCCTCAAAAGCTCTGAATACAAACGCGTAAAAGCCAGCTTTCAAGAAACTCAACCGGGCAGCAAGCACAACTTCTTCTTCATGCTTTATTTTCAGTTCCTATACCATTGCTTCATCCGAACCCACATCAAAGGGCAGCCGTGCCAGATCTTCATTGACAATCGGAACATGGGCAGTGAAGGGAGCCGGTACGACCTCAACAAACTCAAAGACATCCTGAACCGCCGGCTATATCGCGACGCCACGCCCCGCAACCAGCCCGCACTAGCCTGGGCGTTTCGCAAACGGATGACCGACTCGATCCAGCTTGTGAATCTTGCGGAGTCGAAGCAAGAGCCGCTGATTCAACTCTCAGACTTGTGCGCCGGTTGTGTACGCTACGCCCTGGAAAATCAGGTGCAGGCGCCGCCGCCCCAAGCTCAACTCCCCCTGCTCGCCGAAGAACCGGCCGCCAGGCGAAACGCCTCCGGCAGAAGCGACCTGACCGCCTATTTCTATCAACAGCTAAGGTCCATCGACGGCTACAACGACATCAACCTGCTTAAAGTATCACGCCACCATCGCTTCAGTATCTTCCCGTTTGAATTCAGGAATTAATTTGTCGCCGTCTGTTGCGCACGGCATAATTCAATTGAAGGGAGAACGCCAGCCATGATACAACGAGCACCACTCCACATGAGACGTCGGCATTTTCACGTAGCTGTCCGATTCGGCGCAGCCTGGCTTATTGTGCTGGGCGTGCTCGGGCCAACCACACCCCAGGCGCCAGCGGTCGAAGCCGCCAGCCTGATCGTGAACACGACCGCCGACCCAAATTCCCCCGGCGATGGCCTGTGTTCCCTGCGCGAGGCCATCAACAACGCCAATACCGATCTCGACCTCACCAGCGGGGATTGCGTGGCTGGCAGCGGCGCAGACATCATCACATTCAGTGTCACGGGCATCATTTCGCTGACACAAGTTCCTGCCACTCTTACACATGCTCTGCCCACCATCACGACTCATGTAACCCTCATTGGCCCGGGTGCTGCCAATTTGACCATTCGTGTCCATGCGAATTCCGTCGGCGTTTTCGCCGTCGGTTCAGGCGGCACGTTCACACTGAGCGGCCTTAGGGTGGCGGATGGCCTGACCACCGGCTCAGGCGGAGGTATCTTCAATGATGGTGGAACCGTCACAGTGGCGGACAGTGTCTTTTCCAACAACCGAGCCATCAATCACGGAGGCGCTATCTATTCCACTGGCGGGTTGACGGTGAGTGGCAGCACGTTCGGCAGCAACAATACCGATGCAAACGGCGGCGGCATCTATAGCACCGGCTCAGTGGTCGTCAACAACAGCACCTTCTCAAACAATCAGGCGGATGGCAGCGGCGGCGCAATCTATGGCGCAGTTGAGATTGTGCAGAGCACCTTCACCAACAACAGCGCCGGGGGCGATGGTGGCGGTATCTATACCGATGGGGGTTCGATTGCGAACAGCATCTTTTCCAACAACGGCGCCGGCCGCTACGGTGGCGGTGTAATCAATGCGTTCGGTTCGGTCGCGGTCACCGGCAGCACCTTTGCGAGCAACACTGCGGCTTACGGTGGAGCCATCTTGAATGAGGAAGCCAGCACTCTCACGATCTTGGGCAGCACGTTTTCTGCTAACAGCGCGAGCAACAGCGGCGGCGGTATATTCAACCTCGACGGTTACGTTACCGTGACGAGTAGCACTATCTCCGGCAATAGCGCCAGCGCTCTCGGTGGAGGCATTTATGGCTTCGGCAACACCACCATTGTTACCAGCACCTTATCCGGCAATAGCGCGAACCGGGGCGGAGGCATCTACAACGACGAAGGGCTGGGCATCACGGATAGCCTCCTCGTGACCAACACTGCAACCCTTGATGGCGGCGGCATTTACATCGGCACCGATGGGGGATTCAATATCGCCAACACTACGCTATCGGCCAACACAGCCATGAACAATGGCGGCGGCTTCTTCCACAGTTCGGGCGCCAGCAGCGGCCTACTCGCCAATATCACCTTCTATGGCAACGGGGCAGCCAGCGGGGGCGCTATCTTCAACGAGACTTCTGGACTCGTTTTGACGCGCACCCTCATCGCCTACAGCACATCGGGGGCAAATTGCGCCGGGCCGGTTGCGGTGACCGATGGCGGCTACAACGTACAGACCGCCAGTCTGAGTTGCGGGAACACCATCCCCAGCCACGCCTCAACCGCAAGCTTCTGCTCGCTGCTTGACCCACTCCAATACAACGGCGGCCCCACAAAAACCCACGCCCTCAGGCTATTACTTCCCGACCCACCCTGTCCACCGGGCGGCAACCCGGCCATTGATACAGTTCCCTTGGCTAATTGCGCCCTCTCCACCGATCAGCGCGGCGCAGCGCGACCCCATGGCGTCGCCTGCGACATCGGCGCGTTTGAATTCGGCTCAATCGCGCCGGGGTATCATGTCTATCTACCGCTGATCGTTCGGTAATCTGACACGACGTTCTCACCATGCGCGTCCGTCGCTCCCTCCTCTTCGTCCCCGGTGATAGCCGCCGCAAAATCGAAAAGGCCGTCACGCTCGGCGCGGATGTAATCTGCCTCGACATGGAAGACGGCGTGGCGCTCAATCAAAAGCAGGCCGCGCGCGATGCGATCCGCGAGTCGTTGAGTGCGTTAGACTTTGGGCGCAGTGAGCGGATGATTCGCATCAATCGGCACGGCTCCGGGTGGGAGGCTGAAGACTTAAGACTGACGATTGAGGGCCGGCCCAATAGCGTGCTCATCCCCAAAGTGGAGAATGCTGAGGCGGTGCAGTGGCTCGACGCGCAGATCGCGGCTGCCGAGCGCGCTCACGGCTGGCCTGCCGGGGAGATCGAAATCCTCACAATGGTCGAGACTGCGCGCGGGATCATCAATCTCAA
>JBQTJD010000138.1:0-4122 GCA_052387475.1 Anaerolineales bacterium
TCGCCGTCGTCGCCCTCGCCGCCACCGCCTACCTCGGTGTCGGCTACGTCATTTATTCGCAATTGTCGCCTGTCACGCCGCGCTGCCCCACCCACGCTGAAAACACGCCCGCACAGTTCATCGTTCACTCTGATAAATGGCGTGCATTCGACACCACGCCCTATTCCATGTCGCACTATGAAGAAATAAAAATTGCCAGCCGCCAGCCGGGCCTCATGCTCTCTGCATGGTACGTCGAGGCGGACCCAACCGCGCCAACCGTCATCCTCACACACGGCCTCGGCTCGTGCAAACACGATCACACCATCCTCGTCCCCGCCGGCATGTTGTATCGGGCGGGCTTCAACGTGTTGATGTTCGACATGCGCGACCACGGGTTCTCCGACATCGAAGATGGTCGCACCGCCATCGGCAACGAGGAGTATTTGGATTTGCTCGGCGCGTGGGATTGGTTGCAAACGGAGAAAGGGATCGCGCCGGAGCGCATCGGCCTGTACGGCACCTCGCTTGGCGCGGCCACCACGCTGGCGGCGTTTGCCGAAGAGCCGCGCACGGCGGCGGCGTTTGTCGATTCGCCTTTTGCCGATCTCAACGTGGTGATTGCGGAGGAGTTGCAGCGCAACCGTTACCCCACCTTCCTCGCGCCGGCCGGTCTGTTGATGGCGCGCCTTGTAGCCGGCGATGACCTGCTCGCGCATCCCCCGTTGGACGCGGTGCGCCGTGCTGCGGGCCGGCCGCTGTTCGTCGTGCATGGCGACGCCGATGCGCGTATCAATCAACATCACACGCGCGACCTGGCTGCCCTCGGCGCGCAGACCGCTGCGAATATAAAGACGTGGCTGCCCATCGGCATCGGCCACGTCGAGGCGGTGCTCGCTTCGCCGGAGGAATACGAGCAGCGCCTGCTTCAATTCTTTCGCGAAGCCCTGGCGGAGTAGAGACTTCGTCTCATTTGCTATTACGGCGCGGGTTGCAGGCGCACTTCGTCCGCGCGCACTTCGTCGAAGAAGCCTTCCATAGCGGCCTGAGCATCCGCCTGGTAGCCAAGCGTGAGCGCGCAGGGATAATCCTGAATTGACCAGCCCTCCACGAGCGGTTGATCGTTGACAGTGATCGTCAGCCGTTTGCTTGCGCTGCTAATCGTATTCGACCCCGCCGCGCCCACGTCGCGTGTGCGAAAGGCGATGGTCAGGGCCTCGCCCGGTGTGGTCGCGAGGCGATTGATGTTCGTCAACCCGAGCAGCCGCGCGTTGATGTCGTACACCAGCGGACCGGTGGTGTTGCTGCCCCTGATCTGGACTTCAAATGTCGTCGGGCCGGAGACGCGTTGCGCCTCCACGCCCACGCGCAGATAAGCCGTCTGTTGCTCACTCAGCGCCTCGACTCGTCGCAGTGTCAGCGCCACCTCCACATCCCGATAGCACCCGCCATCCCGATCCACCAGCGCGTGAACTTGCTCACCCTCCGCCGAAACGAGGACGTTCAACCGCCCATCCGCGCCCTCGGTGAAGAATTGCCGGTTGGCCTGCAAACAACCGCTGCCATCGGCAAGGGACTCGTCCGGGTCGGTCAAGCGCCAAACCTGCGCGCTAAGACATTGATCGTTGAAGTTGTCGAATACTGGCACGACGACCACGGTGACGTTGGGCAGGGGGGTGTCGGTGGAAGTCGGTTGCTGTGTGGGCGTCGCGGAGGCGGTCAGCGTTGGAGTCTCCGGCGTGGCGGAGGGCGTGACGGTCGTGGGGATGACCGTCGGCGTATTGGACGGCGGCGAAACGCTGGGCGTTTCGCTTAAGCGAACAGCTTCGCTGTTCGCCGGTGTTAGCGAAGCGGTGAGCATGAGCGTCGCGGTGGGCGATGGGCCGACGATAGGGATGCCCGGCGCAGTACGTGAAGACAGCAGCGCGATGACGCCGATGGCGAGCACTGCGACCACCGCGAGGCCGACGACGGCGTAACGCGCCACCGGCCCGCCTTCGTGGATGGTCGTCGTCGAGGTGGTGTTCGCAATACTATCGCGGCCCACCACATTGCCACCGGCGTTCACATCGCGCCCGGTGGTGAGATTGGTTTGGGAAGATTGACCTTTGTCTTGCTCGTCCGGCATCGGCGTTGATTGTAACATTCGCAGATAGCAAAATTGCTGGCAAAGAGAGGACGATGCTAATAGTGCAACGGTTCGCTTTGCGTTGGGGTCCGGCGCTGCTGATGATGGCCACGATCTTTGTGTTCTCCGGTACGCCGGGCGATGATCTGCCCGGCCTCGGTTGGTGGGAGGATGTGTTCACGAACGGCGGGCATGCGGTTGGATACGCGCTGCTCGCCGCCGCCCTGCTCTACGGGTTGAGCGAGCGTCGCGTCATCACCATCCGCATGCTATGGCTGGCCGTATTGCTCGCCACCGTTTACGGGGTAACGGATGAGCTGCATCAGGGCTTTGTGCCCGGGCGCTCACCTGATTGGATGGATGTATTCGTGGATGGAGCCGGGGCGCTGATCGGCGCAGGCGTGTATCGTTGGCTTGAGCGAAAGCGACGGCTACGCCGGGCGCTTCAACGAAGTGAGTGAGACCAGGCCGGTGCGGATGGCGTACAGCGCGGCTTGCGTGCGGCTCGGCACGTTCAACTTGCTGAGGATGGCGCTGACATGCGAATGCACCGTCTTTTCGCCGATGCCGAGCGACTGCGCGATTTCTTTGTTGGATTGTCCGTGCGCCAACAGTTTAAGGACGTCGTTCTCGCGCTGGGTGAGGGCTTGCGGGCTTTCCGGTGCGCGCACGTCCTTGACCAAACGCGCGGCGGCTTGCGGCGAAAGATGCACCTGCCCCTGTGAAGCCGCCTTGATCGCGCGGATCAGTTCGTCGCCCGAGGCATCCTTGAGCAAATAACCGATGGCCCCGGCGCGGACCACATCCGTCACAACGCTGTCCTCGAGTACGCTGGTGAGGGCCACAATCTCAGTGTCCGGCAGGGTGCGGCGAATCTCGGTGATGGCGGTTAAGCCATCCATCACCGGCATCAGCAAATCCATCAGCACCACGTTGGGCCGCAGTTGCTGACACAGTTGCAAGGCTTCGCGCCCGTTGCCCGCCTCGCCCACCACCCGAATATCCTGATCGAGCGAGAGCAGCATCCGCACGCCCTGGCGCATGACTGTATGATCGTCGACCAGCAGAACCGAAACCGGCATACTCACCTTTGTATGTCTGTGGAATTGCGCTGAGTATAGCATCCGCGCGCCGAATTTTCCTAACAGCTCTCTGCAAAGCGGTGAAGCAACTGTCGCCCGGCGTGAGAGCGGGACCTGGCAGGCTGTCAATAGATGGGGGCGGTGATTGCACTCATTTGCTCCCCGCGCTGTCCCCGGCGTGGGATCGGCCGCCGAGGACGGTGGCCTGAGCAATTTACGAACAATCACCACATGGGAAATTTTACGGTTGGGCTTACAGTCAGAGTAAGATAGAGTAATCCGCGACTAAGAGGTATCTATGACGCTAAAAATCCGATGGGGGCTTATTCTGGCCTGGCTGCTGGCCTTAAGCGCACGACCGACTCTGACGCAGGCCGCGGGTGGCACCGTTGTGTATCTGCCAATTGCGATGCGCAATTACAACCCGCTCGCCGGCCAGCGAACGGTCAACGCGCCGTATTTCAATGTAGCTGACATTGGCGCGTCCAAGTTCGCGGAAACAGCCATTCTTTGGCTTGGCCGCGTCAACCGTACGGATAATTACACCGATGTGCGCGTCGCTTACAACAACACTGAACTGTACGTCCAGGCCACAACTTTTGACCGGTTGCTGTGGTACGACGAGACACCTGCCGTGAACGAACTGACGCAATGGGATGCGGTCACGCTTTACCTCAACACCACTGGCAATAGTGGCGGCGCGCCTACCACCACCGCTTATCGTTTCGTTGCTCAAGGGACGCGCGAGCAAAGCCCGCGTACGAATTGGCAGACGGCCTATCGGGGCAATGGCACCGGGTGGTCACCGGCTGCTCTGAGTTTCCTTACCTCGGATGGCTGGAGCGGTGAATCCGTTGGGTGGAACAACATGCTGGATGACAAGGGTTGGGCCATGACTTTTCGAATCCCGTTTGTCCAACTGGGCCTGAGCGC
>JBQTJD010000139.1:0-3814 GCA_052387475.1 Anaerolineales bacterium
CGCTATGTCATCTGAAGAGAAACGTAACCTGATTGGCCCGTACATTCCCGAGGGGAATTTCTTCCGCGAGGTGGTGCAGCAACTCAAGCTGGTCTATAACCTCATGCTCGATCAGCGCGTGCATCCGCTCACCAAGCTGATCCCGATTGTCTCAGCCGCCTACTTGATCTTCCCGCTGGATATTTTGCCCGACGTCGCCCCGGTGCTGGGCCAGCTCGACGACTTGGCTATCGTCATGATGGGCCTGCGCTTCTTCCTCGAACTGGCCCCGGCGGAGGTGGTGCATGAACACCTCAAACGGATTGCTGCCGGCGGTAATTGGTCTGTGGCCGATGAACCGGCCAAACCGGAGCGCGCGCCGAAAAGCGCGCCGGAAGGTGAAGTGGTCGAAGGTAGCTACCGCATCGACGAGTAGAGTCCGGTCGCTGAACACAAATTGACAACGCCCCTCAACACCGAGGGGCGTTGCCGTTTAAGCACTGCGATTCAAGGCTGGATGCTGGTAAGTGGCGGCGATGGCTAGCAGAGCGGTGAGCACGAGGATGCCCGGCGCGAGCAGAGGGTTCGCGCCGCTCAGCGCGCCCCACAGCACGTCGCCGCTGGCGGCATTGGGGTGAATTTCCATATAAAAGGCCGCGTTGTAATCGATGTGCTCGTAGATGCCGAACAAGCTGCCGAGCGCGACGAGAACCATAACGATCCGTACGCTCAGCAATGTCACTCGTTGCGGGCGGAACAATGTCAGCAACACCACCGCCAATCCCAACCCGCACAATACAAACGGCACGAACTGTATGCCCTCAGTGTGCTCCGTCAACCACAACTCCACGACTATGCCCGCGCAGAGCGCCGCCGCTATGATTAGCAGAAAGCGGCGTAAGCGCGCGAGAATGATTTCAGCGTTCACTACGGCGCACTCAGATAGGTTTGCGCAATCGCCAGCTCATCGGTCGTGAGGTAGCCCGCCAGTTTGGTCAGAAACGCTTCGGTCGAAGCAAAGGGGCGCGCGGTGATCAGTTCCACCGCTTCCGTCTCGCTCAGGCCGGGGATTTGTTGCAGCGTGGCTGCATCCGAGTCGTTCACGCTGATCGGCACGTAGACGTACTTCTCGTACTCGGCCACTTGCGTCGTCTCTACATACTTGCCGATCTCCTTGCGGAATTGTTGAATGCTGACGTACGGCCGGTATTCCTGAAACTCGCGCACCATGCGATTGCCCAGGCCGGGTATGGCGGCGAGGAATTCATCCCCCGAAGCGGTGTTGAGATTGACCTTGGCTCCAGCCGGTGTCGACGCGACGATGCCGCCGTCTTGCACCACGACAGCGGCCGGGGTGGGCGTGGCGGGAGTGCAGGCCGCAAGGGTCAACGATAAAAGCAGAATGTGTGCGATAGCACAAGTGCGATTCATTGTTTGGGTGAGCATATTCACCATCCTTGACTGAGCCAAAACTGCAACGGAGGCGCGCCGCTTGCAAGCAGCGCGCCTCGCATTAGACGGGCCAATTCGCTAGTCTGGTTAGCTTACGAACTACCACCAGTGCTTGGGGTGGGCATTGGGTTGAGCGAGGGCGGGCCAAATTGACCCCGGCCACCCCCGAACCCGCGCGGGCCAAACCCGATCCCAAAGCCCTGGCCGCCCTCACTGCCCGGGCCCCAGAAGCCGGCGTCGAGGCCTTCGAGCAGCCAGTCGGCCTTGGCCTGCGTGATTGTGCCGTCGGTGACGGCTTGCTCGATGGCGGTGCGGGTCTCGGCTTTGCACGCTGCATTCACAGCATCTTGCACGGCCTGCAACTCCACGCCGGCATTTTCGGCCAGGCTCGAGAGCGTGGCCCCGCCCCACAACTCGGTCTGCAATTCCTCGGTGGTGAGGCCGAGCGCCTCGGCGGCGGCTTCCATCCCCGCGGCGCCGCAGAAGCCACCGCCGCGCCCACCACCGCCGCGATGCTCAAGCGCGGTCATGTCCGTAGCGGCTTCCGTCGGCTGGATGTACACCAGCGCGCCGAGGCCGAGTAGCGCGGCTACTGCGGCCAGCGCCACGATCCCAACTACCTTGCTTGTGAGTCTTCCAAAAGTTGACATGTTTACCTCTCTGACTTTCTCGGATGTTGTCTGTCTGGCTCCGTCACGATCAGAGTAGGCCAAAGTTGTTCAGAACCCATCCAGAGTGAATGAGCGGTATCTAAGAACCGCCTCAGCCAATGGCCAGTACAAAATTGAACGTGGCGGCTTTCCCATCATCTTCGTCCTGCACCACCATCTCTGTCTCTTTCATATAGATGCCATCGCGGGCGTTGTCTGGCTCATTGGGGAAGTAGAGCTGAGTGGTGAGCACCGGCTGATTGGGCGCCTGTACCTTCACGTGAATGTGACGCGTGCGGCCAGTATAGATTCCCGGCACGATGGTCTCCAACGTGTAGCGTCCCTGCGCATCGGTGAACTGATGTCCGCGCAATTTGTAGCCGGCGTTGTCATACTCGCCGGCGTCGTTCGCGTGCCAGAAATCGATCAGCGCCTGCGCCACCGGTTGGCAATCGGTGCTTAGCACGTAACCGGTCACGACGAGCGTTGTGCCGTTGATCCCGGCTTCGAGAAATGAAGTGCGCTCGGGTGTGTTGGGCGTGTAGTAAGGCCCCTCGGTTTGCGCGGGCGTGGGGTCGTCGTCATCCCCGCACTGCGGCGTGGGCGCGAGTGTTTGCGCTACAGCCGCCGGGGCTGTTGTGGGTGAGGGCGCGGTGGTGGAAGTAGGCGGTGAAACGCTGGCTGGCTCGGCGGCCTGTGGTTGGGCCGCTGTTGAAGATGGCGCTGGTGTGACCGACGGTGCGCCGCAGGCAGCGAGCACGAGCGGTAAGCACATTTGCAAAAAGGCGCGGCGGCTGATTTGATTCATGTCTTTTTCTCCATCATTCATCTAATTCATTCAGAAAATCCACCGAAACAACGCGCTCGCGTCAACGGGCTGCTGGCGTACAACCAAACCAGTACTCACACCGCAATACCGACCGTGAGAGCGGCTGTGTATCCGTTTGTGACATCACCCGTCATGGTCGCTAATTGCAGACTGGAGCCGTCCCCAAAGACATTGTCGCTGCTCAGCGTGATCTTTGTCAGATTTTCGACGCTGTTGGCATACCCGTCCGCTGCGTAGACGGTTTTGCAGACCTCTTCCACAAGCGCCATCTGCGAGGTGTGGACGAGATTGCTTGACCCGGTAGCTTTTTCCAGCGACGGATAGACCTCGAAATGAATGTGCGGCCACCGGCCTGAATAGCAGCCGGGGAAGATGGACTTGAAGATGAGTTTGCCTTCGCTATCGCTTGCCTGTACACCACGCAGATAGTCCTCCGCCGTGACGGCAGAGCTATACAGTGAATAGTCGCCGTCGCGGGTACAGTGCCACAGGTATACGGCGTAGCCGGGCAGCGGCGCACAACTGGCGTTCGTATTGACCAGAGTTAGTTCAATGGTGAGCGGAACGCCTTGCGCGACGTTGCGGGTAGTGAGGCTGGTTCGGATATCGCTCCGAACGATGCCGGTAAGCGCCAACGCATTGAGCGTCTGATTCGACGCATTTGACCCATCGGCCGGATACGGGCCGGCGGTTTCAGCGGGAATTGTGCTCACGCAACCAGACACAGAGCCGGTTGAGGTGCTTGAACTCGTACTACTCGGGGCCATGCAACTTGCCACTAACGCGCTGATACCGAGCAGTCCCAATTTCAGGACGCGCCTGCGCGAGATCGGTGACTGCGTGACCATTGCCAAGTCGGCTTGTAAGCCCAAGTCGAATAAATCCTGAGAATCCATTGGCTGCC
>JBQTJD010000140.1:0-3883 GCA_052387475.1 Anaerolineales bacterium
CCCCGCAAAATACTCCTGCACCAGCCGGTGGATGAAGATATATCCGCCGCCGACTTTTTGGAGGAGGATGCGCTCGGCGCAATGGTCAAGGAAGTGGGTCAAGTTCCAGGGGAGGCTCTTATCCAGAAAGAGAAGGAGGCGCAGAGTGAAATGCCTGACCACGCCTAACAGCCCATAAAAGAAGAAGCCTATCATCAATCCCGCCCATCCTCCCACGATGCCAATGTATACCGAAGCACTTAGCCCTCCGGGGATGTGCCAACGCAGACCCAGGTTATTGGCGACCCATACACCATACAGCCCGATGAGGGCGCCAGCAGCAATGCCGAATAAGCCGAACAGGCCTCCACAGATCAGCGCGTTTTTAGCCGAACGGACGACTCCTTGATTAGGCCTCGTCCGGGTTTCGACTTGAACACCGTTCAGCCCGCCCATCAAGCCGCCCAAGGCTCCGAAGAGCAAAGTTCCGACGGGCAGCGTAAAGAGCATAAGCGCAAGCTGACGCGTGCTGCTCAAGCTCAACGAGCGACTCAAGACCCACGCGAAGAGCAGCGTGACGAGGAAACCCACAAGCAAGTACGGGATGAGACCCGCAGCGGGTGTGCTCTTGTCGCTCACCAGGGTAAATAATGTGCGTAGCATGTTTCGATGCAAGCCGATAGCTTCGGGCCAGGACCATCTGAGCGCCTCAACAATTCTAACCCCGGTGTCCCAGAATCCGTACAACATAATTATCGAGACACATACAAATGCAGAGAGAACAATGTACTGAGGCCCTCTTATAAGTTTGCTTATGAGTGTGGTGCCTTCAGGCAGGGCCAGCGCACCCAGCAGTGCGGGCCACGCCGCAAGGAGCACCCACAACATGATCACCAATCCGTTGCTGGCGCGATACAGAATTTGTCCAATTCCGGCTCGGAGCCATGACAGGCTAAGGCTTTCGATGAGAAAGACACTTTGGCGGCGTTGGAGCAATTCTTTGGCCAGCCACGCTAGCCACTTCACCGTCTGTTCCGATGTATAGCCCTTGTCCGCGCTGCGCCGCTTGAGCATCCTTTGGACATAGGCATCAAAGATATGTTTGCGGTGAGCTTCAATGGAACCGGATGAGGCGAATGTCTCCGTCGCCATGCCCTCGCACGCCAGGCTCATCACGCTAAGCATGAGTGGCGAACGCGCTAGTGCTTGCAAGACAGGATCGGTCTGCAAGGTCGCGCGCAATCCGGATAGCTTCTCCCCTGAGGCGATTAGCCAGTCGTCAATCTGCCTCTCCGTCAGCTGCTGAATCACGATGGCACTGGAGAGTTTGAGTTTCCGGGTCAGAGCCTCGTAGTCTTCATCGCGACTGCACACCGCGAGGCCCGCCAGCCCGTGCTCTTGCCGGTAGGTGTTGATCGCCTCCACGCACGCGTTGCGATGCTCGACGCGGACTTCGTCCAGACCATCGAGCATGGGCAAGAGATCATGGGCTTCCAGCCACGCGCTCCCGATCTTGCGCGGGATTTGATACTTGCTGGAGAGTTCGTCCACCATCCAAGCGATGAGCGGCGGGCGGTGTTCGGCCCACGGGGAGAGATTGAAGACGACGGGGATGGGCTGGGCAGGGTCAACCTCGGCACGGTCGAGCAGGTCACGCGCGAGTTCGAGCAGCGTAATAGTCTTGCCAGAGCCAGGCGCACCCAGGATCAGCAGAGCGCGTTCCATCTCGTCAAAGACCTGGATGATGGGCGTGCCGGGCGGGATGGGCCAGTCAGGCTGATCCGGCGTTTCGATCACCATCTCCCATGGGCGCTCAACCACGCTGGCCTGCGTCTCTTTGCTCAGCTCGATCAGCGCCGCGCCGTGTATGGATTTCTCCAGCACGCCTTTCACCCAGAATGTCCGCACCTTGTTCAGCAGGATGAGCTGATCGCGCCGTGTCTCCGCCACAGTGGGAGTGACTTGAAAGATGTTCTGAATGAAGTTGCTGATCTTGTCGCGCCCGGAGACATCACCGGCGATGGTCGCGTTACTAGCTGTAGTGATATCCACACCACCAGAAGCGGATGGAGGAAGGATGCCGTCTGGACGTTCGAGGTCGGTCATGTGTCTGGAATTGTAATGTAAGGGAGTTGGAAAACAAAGCAATTGCAACTTTCACCCCATAATCAGCTTTGTGCGATGGTAGTGGGCCTTCGCCGCATCCAGCCCCAGCGCGGCCAACACTTCTTCGGGGCGGCCCGTCGCCCCCTCGCGCGCGGCCAGCCGCATTATCAACACACTGTTCTCGAAAATGAGGGATTCAACGAGAGGGCGGAGATCGTACGGCTTGTCGCGACGTATTCGTGGGAGTTCGCTCTGCGCCAATAGCTCTGCCACACGGGAAGCCGCCGCTTGCTCAGTGAGCGATTCAGCCATGGTCACCCGATACTCCGCCGAGCGCAGTTGCGTTTGCAAGGCCCGCTCTGTCAGCGGGGCCTCGGTCACTTCGATGAGCTTTAACCCTGGCGGCATCGCGCTTTCCAGCGCGGCGCGGGCGGCGGCGAGGTCCTGTGGCGTTTCCATCCATGCATCGGCAATCTCACACTCACTCGTGAACCCGAGCGGCAGGGCGGATGCGAGTTGCAGTTTGGGTTGGGGATGGTAGCCCTGCGAATACGCCAGCGGCAGTCGCGCGCGGCGAAACGTCCGCTCCCAAACGGTGTGCAGGTCGAGATGGCCGGTGTATTTCATGGCCGCCGTTTTGGCGAAGGTGAGGCGCAGCCGTTGCATCGTTAGGAAGTGAGGTCATATCGGTACGCGCCATTCGCCGGTACGAAGCCGAGCCGCCGCAGATACGCTTCGTGCGGCGCATTGCCCGGCGCGCTGTACAGCGTTGCAATGCCCCGGCTGAGAAAGACCCGTGTGTTTTGCCTAAAGAGGAAATCGGCCACGCGCAAGTCGCGATAGGCCGGCGTCACAAAGTCGAGCGTAATCCACGCACTGCCGGCCTCGCGCGGCTCGGTGATGATCAGCCCCGCGGGCACCATATCGCGCAGGATGAAGTAGACGTTTTGCGGTCGTATCGGGTCGTGCGTGAACTCCGGCTGAAAGCGTGCAATCTCCGAGGCGTAGAATTTTAAAAACTGGCGCAGGTAATCGGATACGGGGCGCACCTCGGCGAGAGCGAACTGCTCGCGGGCACGTGTCATTTGAAAGAGAAAATAAATGTTGATTAGGGCGATGATGAAATTGACCATCGCCACCGGATACGCCGCAATCAGCGCCCCGTACACCGTGAAGCACACCGCACCGATGAGGTTGATGATCCGCAGCCGCAGGATGGAACGCATCATCAACGACACGGCGACGAGCACAGAGGCGAGATAGCCAAGGCCTTCGAGGAGTTGTGAGGTGGTCATGGTGTGATCGCAAATTCATGTTGCTGTAACTCAACCGCATCGGCGTGTACTGTGCCAAGTGAGTTGAACACCCGCCACGGCCGGTCAGTGTCCAGTGTAGTACGTTCGCCCGCGGGCAGGTACAGCAGCACCGTGTTTGGCGACGAGACGTGAATGCCAGGTTCGCTCGGAAACAGCGTCGCCCATTCTTCGCTGCTCAATACCAATGGATTGCCAAGGATGGTGACCGTGTTCCCGCTTGAATGCAGAACGTCTAACATGGCCTCAGTGGCAATGAGTCTCCCGCCAGCTTGAGCAAAGCGTTGCAGTTGGTCGTGCGCAGCTTTGCTCAGCGTCTCCGGTGTTGGGTCGAGCACGAGGAGAGTATGAATACCATCCACTGACGGCGGTAATGTATTCAGCATGACCGTGCGTATCTCCTGCCGGGTTAACGGCAACAGATTGTCAAAAGCGATGGCGCTATCAGACACAGCGCTACGCGTCATGCCGAGGTGAGTATGGGC
>JBQTJD010000141.1:0-5150 GCA_052387475.1 Anaerolineales bacterium
GAGTCGCTCAGGTTCGGAAAGACGACCGCGGCGGGCACTCGCTGAAAGTTTGCCTGACTGATTTCCGCGATGTGCGCGCGGACGAAGTTGACCAGCGCCTTGTGTTCGGCATCAGCCGGGCGGCCGGCCTGCGCGTGGAACAAATCCGCCTGCCCGAAACGGCGCGCCCCGGCAGAAGTTAGCGACGAGACCTTGAGCCACAACGCTCGCTGCTCACGATGCATCACCCAGAAGTCGGGCCCTGGCTCAGGGTAAATGGTCAGGCGGTGCCAGACGGTGTAAACGTCGTCAGGCAACTGCTTGAGCAGGCGATGTAGTTTGGCGACTTCAGGCGACGTGGTGACGAGCGGCGTATTCGGCAGTATCAGAGCCATCGGTTCATATGCGATGATCTAGGAGTCGGTAACTGCACGAGTTAAGCAGATCGCGGAAGAGTGCTACCGCTGCCCACTGATCGGGATCGTCGGGTTGGGCGTTGAGCACGTGGCGACTGCCGACGATAACGAGTTTGGAGCGCGGACGTGTGACCGCTACGTTCAGGCGCTCCGGCTGAAAGAAGAACTCGGCCAGGTGCGCAGCGAAGGTCGGGTTGCTCGTGGTGAGCGAGACAATGATGACTTCCCGCTCCTGACCCTGCATCCGTTCCACCGTGTCGATCACAATGTGTTGACGCGTTTCGGTATCGGGTAATGACTTGCGCAACAAGGCGCGGATTTCGCGGCTCTGGGCCCGATAGGGCACGACCACACCAACTTCCCAGGGCGGCAGGCCACTCTCCAGAAGCGTCAGCAACAAATCCACCACCAGCCCGGCTTCCTTGAAGTTGCGGGTGGTCGTGTTCCGATGTTGAAGGTCAAGGAAGACCTTTGGATGATCAGGGTCGAGCACCTCGGCAAAGCGAGGAACCGGGTCGGGATATTCGACACGACGTTGGGCGATGTTGTCATTCGCCGGCTTAAGCCGCCCAGCATAGAACGTAGCGCTCGGCCAGAAAGCCAACACATCGCACAGGCGATACGTTTCAGTCAGCAGTGTATCGAAATTCCGGCCAGTTAGGATCTCGAACACCGACTCGCGGAACACGCCGCCACTGTAGCGGCGCGTGAGAACTGGGGGCAGTTGCTTGTGATCGCCAAAGAAGATGTAACGCTTACCGGCCAACATCCCCATTACGGCCAGGGGCAAGGTGATTTGGCTGGCCTCGTCAAAGATGACGGTGTCGAACTCGACGCCGTTCAAGCGCTTGGTGCGAAGTGCAAACGGCGTCGCGCCGATGACATAGCCCTTGTCCATCTCGGCCATCGGCGAGAGATTGAAGTAAGGATAGTTCTCCACGCCTCGCAGGTCGTCCGCGCGCTGGGGCAGGCCGATTTTAGCATTTGGCACATCGGGCGCGCTTCGGGCGAGCGTATTCAGGGCGTTGTTGATAGCGCGGTGGGTGAAGGCGGTGATGAGCACGCGCTCGCCGTCGGTCACCAACGACTCAGCCAAGTGCGCCAACACCCGGGTCTTGCCGGTGCCAGGCGGACCTTGAATGAGCCAGGTCAGGTTGGTGGCATAAGCTTGAGCGAAGGCTTCCCCCTGATCGTAATTCAATCCGATCTCCTCGGCCTGCTCCAACGCGCGCTGATAACGTTCGATGTCCGTTTGGGATTCGGCGATGCCCATCAGCAAGGGCAAGATCCGTTGAACACCCACCAGGGTATCCCCAGCCTCAGCCAGTGCATCCAGCACGTAGTGGCTGAGGTCCTGATAACCCTCATCGAGCATCCAGCCGCCCCGCTCTGGCGCCAGAACATGTAGATCGGCTGTCTCATCAATGGGTTGAACCAGCAGTTCTGCCTCGTCGTCGGCCTCCAGGGTCACTATGAAGCTGGGCTGGAAGAACGGGTTACCGCGATTTAGGCAAAGCACATCGCCTTCGCGGAAGCGCGACTGATTGCGTGTGCACATCAGCCGGATTTCGCCGCGCGGGGTGAGCCCGACAATTTGAATTCCTTCAACCGCCAGGCCGTCGGCCACGCGTTCTGCTACCGGCTTGCTCCACTCCTTTTCGATTTGCCGGCGTTGGGCGTCACGCTCATCGAGCACAAAGCGGCGAAGGCGGAGGAGGAACTGGGCGAAGTGTGCAGAGTCAACCATTCGGGTTTACAAACCGGCTGTAATCTTTCGCCTCAAGCATCTTGCGCCGCTCGTGATCGGATCAGTCGAGCCAAGTGAAGATCGATGGCATCAGGCCCAGCTTGTGGCGGCGACTCTATGCCGCCACTGAGTACACGCTGCGCCCGGCGCCGAAGTAGGAGTCGTAGACGTGCTGGTAGACCGCTTCGCACTTTTGGTCGTAGAGTTCCTTGGTGTAACGGTCAGGCAGTTGATCGAGGGCTTCTGCGATGGCGAGCCGGACGGCGGCCCGGGCTTGCTGGCGTTTGCGCCAATCCAACACCAGCCGTTCAGCCTTGAGCGTGGTCAGCAGATCCTTGGCCACTTTCTTAACTTGCCCTTGCTCTTTCTTCGTCAACTTCATTTCCGGCTTGGTCAGCAGGTCAAACAAGGCCAACGCCTCTTCGGAAAGTTGAGCGGCAAGGCCACGCTTCTCTTCTTCCGTGAGCGACCGGGCAAATTTGAGGAGCGCCTCGTAAACGGCTTCCACGTTGGCCGCGCCAGCGTTGTATTCGTCAATCATGCGCTGGAACTCGCCGTAGTAATTCATCCGGGTGCGATTCAGCCGGATCATCCGCTTCAGCTTGCGGTTAAGGGCCGCGCGTAGTTTTTCCACCTCGGTGCGCTGGCGGCTTTGCTCAAACTCCCGTTTCAGCGCCTCAAAGTCAATCTGGCTCAGGTCAATCCAGTCCGCGCTCGGCATCGCGTCTTGCAAGGTTTGGGTCTTCGGCGCGGCCCGAATGACATATGCCTCCGCCGCGACCGATTGGTCGAGCACCGCTTCCACCGCACCCATCACCTCGCCGACGTCGGCGGGCGGCGCAAGGGAATGGATCTTCCGGGAGAGGATCGTGAGAATATGCACCGGCCCAATAAAAGCATTCGCGGCCCGGTCGGGCAGGATGGCCTGATAAAGCCGGGCGGCGCTTGCGGCCAGCCACAGAACCTTCAGCCTGGTTTCGTCATTGACCAGAATGGCCTCCACGGCGTCGTCTAAGCGGCGAATGCGCGCAAACCCTTCGGCCTCGTCGAGTTGACTCAGATTGATGTCGAGCGAGGCGCAAAACGCGGTCGCCTCATCCAGCGCCGCCTTGAGCAGGTCCACTAATGCCTGCTTGTCCTTGACGGGCAGGTCGCCCGCCTGCACACCGCCACCTGAAGCCGAGCCGTAAATGGCCAACGCCTTCTGCAAATCGCGAAAGACGCCGATGTAGTCCACGATGAGGCCGTTGACCTTTTCACCGAGCACGCGGTTGGCGCGGGCGATGGTCTGCATCAGGGAGTGGTTGCGCATCGGTTTGTCAAGATAAATCGTCGAGCAGGCCGGGGCGTCGAAACCCGTCATCCACATGGCGCACACGAACACCAGGCGGAACGGGTCAGCCGGGTCTTTGAACTTTGTCTCCAAGTCCTCTTTGTTCATCCGCCGGCGGTGGGAGGTGATGTCGGCGCCCTTCTTCTGGAGGTCGGCCACCTCGTTCTGCGCGGGCGAGACGACCACGGCCATGCCCGTCTCTTCCAGATAGGCGATCTTGTCCTGCAGGTCAGGGCGCTCGGCGGGGTCGCAGGTCTCCAGTTCGGCGCGCAGGTAGGCCAACTGCATCGTCCAATATTTCCGCACCTTGTCATACATCCGCACGGCGGCGGCTTTGTCGATGGAGACCACCATCGCTTTGCCGCGCTGGCCCCGGCCCAGGAAGTGGAGCACCAGGTCTTCGGCGATCTTCTCCAGCCGGTCGTCGCGGGTGATGAGTTGATACTCGCGGGCGAACTCGCGCTCCAGCGCCGTTTCCTGCGCCTCGTCGAGTTCGGCGTCTTCCAGCACGCGGCTGATGTCGGCGTTGAGGTCCGGGTTGGTGAGTTGCAGTTCAGGGATGCGATTCTCGTAGTAAAGCGGTACGGTGGCGTTGTCTTCCACCGACTGCCGGAAATTGTAGATGCTGACGTAGTCGCCGAAGACTTCGCGCGTCTTCTCCTCGCCTGCCATGAGCGGCGTGCCGGTGAAGCCGATGAAGGCCGCCCGCGGCAGGGCGTTGCGCAGGTTGAGGGCGAAGGTGTCGTACTGGCTGCGGTGGGCCTCGTCGGCCATCACGATGATGTCGGAGCGGTCGGAGAGCTTGGGGTAGGTCTGGCCCTTCTTCGTATGGAATTTCTGGATGAGGGTGAAGAGATAGCGGTGATCTTCGCGCAAAAGTTGCTGGAGATGCTCGCCGCTGGCGGCCCGCACCCGTCCTTCCGGCTCGGCGACCATTCCAGTATTGGCGAAGTTCTTGTAAATCTGGTCGTCCAAATCGTCGCGATCGGTGATGACCAGAAACGTCCAGTTGCCGGGCAGTTTGCGCAGGATCTTCTGGGAGAAGAAGGCCATTGAGTAGCTCTTGCCGCTCCCCTGGGTGTGCCAGAACACGCCCAGCCGCCCTGCCCTCACCCCAGCCCTCTCCCGAGGGGAGAGGGAGTAGCTACCGTGCACGGCCTCGATGGCGTTGTTGACGCCCAGATACTGGTGGTTCCTGGCGACCAGCTTGGTCAGACCGCCCTTGCCTTCTTTGAACAACACAAAGTTTTCGGCCACATCCAACAGCCGCGCCGGGGCGCATGTCCCGCGCAGCATGGTTTCCAAACTAATGACGCCTTCTTCGCCTTCGCTGTTGATTTTCTTCCACCCGGCGAAGTGCTCCCACTCCGCCGTCAGGCTGCCGATGACGCTCTGGCTGCCATTGGAAAGGATGATGAAGACGTTGTACCAGAAGAGCTGAGGAATGGCGGTCTTGTAATCGCGCAGGTTGTTCTCGTAGGCGGTCTTGAGATGGCGATGATGGGCCTTCAATTCAACGAAGACCAGGGGCAGGCCGTTGACGAAGCCAATGAGGTCGGTGCGACGCTTATACATCTCGCCGCTTATCCACAACTGCGAGGCGATGAAGAAATCGTTGTTCGCGGGCGTGTCCCAGTCTATTACCCGTACGGTCTCGTCGGTCTCGCTTTCGCCA
>JBQTJD010000142.1:0-3435 GCA_052387475.1 Anaerolineales bacterium
GGCGTGCCGGTGGACGAATTACAGCGCGGGCTGACCAACTATCACGCCGAAAACTACGAGCCGGCCCTGGCCGCGTTCGACCGCGCGCTGACCGCCGACCCGCAAAACGTTATGGCGTTGTATTACAAAGGCCGCACCTTCGTGGCGTTGCAACGCAACTTCGAAGCGATCGTCGCCTTTCGGAAAATCGTGTCGAACTATCCGGACGACCCGCTGTGGCCGAATGCCTATTTCCAGATCGCCTTCATTCAAGATTTCCCCGAAGACGTGCAGACCTTCCGTGATTTTGCCCGCGCCGCACCGGACTCGCCCGACTCGCCCGATGCGCTCTTCCGCGCCGCGCGGTTGTGCGAACGCAACGATGACTTTGCGACGGCGGCGTTGATTTGGACGCAACTCGCGCAGGAGTATCCTCAAGCCGAGCAGGCGGCGGATGCGGCCATGCAAGCCGGCCTCGTGCTTTATCGAGCGGAAAAGTATTCATCCGCTCTGCAACGTTTTGAGCTGGCGGCTTCGCTCGGCGATGTTAGCGAGCAGGCGCGCGCGTGGCTGTGGATCGGTAAAGCACAAATACGACAGAACAATCCCGAGGGCGCGCAAGAAGCATGGACGACGGCCAGTGCGCTTGATCCTGGAGGCTATTACTCGCTGCGCGCCGCGCAAGTATTGCGCGGCGCGCAGCCGTTCACCCCGCCGGCCGGTTTCAACGTCGTCTTCGATCCGGCGCAAGAATACGCCGAAGCCGAGACTTGGCTGCGAGACAACTTCGAGCAAGCCCGGATCACGGACAACCTTAGCGTGCTTGGCCCGGGCTTGTGGAACGAAGCGCGTTTTGTGCGCGGCGCGGAGTTGTGGCGGTTGGGACTGTTGCGCGAGGCGCATGCTGAGTTCAACAGCCTGCGCCTGGAGGTCGAGGCCGACCCGGTGGCGATGTGGCGACTGGCGTTGTACTGGAACGACGTCGGCGCGTATGACCTCGGCATCCGCTCAGCACGCCGCCTACTCGATCTGGCTGGCGTCACCGACTTCACCAGCGGGCCGCGACTGCTGCAACGGCTGCGCTTCCCCATTCCGTTCACAACATTAGTGATGGACGCAGGCGCGCAATACGAGGTGCATCCATTCGTGATGTACTCGAAGATGCGGATCGAGAGTTTCTTTTGGAAGTATGCGTTCTCCGTCGCTTCGGCGCGCGGGCTGAATCAAATCATCCCCGCGACAGCGAACGACATCGCCAGCAAATTGCAGATCACCAATTTCGAGCAGGAGGATTTGTTTCGCCCGTTCATCTCCATTCCGATGGGTGCGTACTACCTCGACTTCGTCAATCGCACCACCGGCGGCGACTCCGAAGCAATGCTGGCTGGATATTACGCCGGGCCGGGCAACGCACAGGCGTGGTTGGAGATGGCTGGGGGCGACCCGGATCTATTTGTCGAAGTCATCCGCCTGCCCGATGCGAAGGGTTACGTGCAGACAACGTTCGAGTATTTTGAGATGTATCGGATGCTGTACGGAAAGTGAGGGTGCTGATTGATCCCCGTCCTCATCGGTATCTGCCCTGGCCTTGCGCTCATCGCCTACGGCGCGCTGGTACTGGTTGCCAGCCGACGGCGGTGGAAGTGGTTCGTCAACCATCCGCAACTGAGTGCGGCAGTGAAGGAGCATAGGCCACAGCGCGCAAGCCTGTATTACATCGTCATGGGTCTGGGTTTCCTCCTCCTCGCCAGCCTGATGCTCGCCGCTACACTGGCCGAGTTGAATAGCGCCTGAATCCGTTCGATTCTATAATCCGCGCGGTGGAGTCACAGGCGCAATGTCCCGCATGAGTCGGCCCACCGTGTTGATCATGCTTCTGGGGCTGGTGACGGCTGCCTCACCGGTCTGGGCCGCAAGTATGCAAGCGGCGGCCAACCCCGCCTTCATCTCCCCATACAACGGCACCGAAGCGCTCGAGTCCTTCCTCGTCTTCAGCGCCCCCGCGCGCGAAAATATCCCCGACGGGCAAATTCACTGGGTAGATGCCGAGGTGCCCGGCATCGACGTGCGCGGGCCGGATGGGGTGCTGCGCAATATGTGCCCCGAAGAGGGGCTAGCATGGACGTTGGCCGAAGGCGACACAGTGGGCGGCGGCGGCAAGTTCGTGGCCGTGGAATGTCAAGGCAGCGCCGAAGGCTGGCAAATGCTGGGCTTTCATTTGTGCGAGATTCAAATTCGGGCTAGTATAAGCGCCTCTCAGCGGCAGTATACGCGTGTGCCGCCGGGAGCGCCGCTGGCGCGCGAGTGCAGCCATACTCATCTCAGTTTAGGCTATTACGCGCGGCCCGAGGCAAAAAAAGAATTGACGTGCCCGCAGTGGTATGTACAGGGCCGCTACTGGGTGAACGCAGCCTGCATGGCGCGGTCGCTCAGTTTGCCGTCTGTGCTGCCGGCGTTTTTAGCGTACGAGGACGATTGGGAATTGCGCGCCCTCACCCCCGAAGTGCTCGGGTTGTGGCGCGGCTTGGCTTTGCCTGCGGTCCTCATCGGGTTGGCGGGCTACGTGTTTTTGAACTGGAATCGCCCGGCCCCGGCCAGGCCACGAGCCTGGAAGCCGGCGACGGTTTCACTCGTCAAGTCCGGTATCGTCCTTGGTTTTGTGGGTCTGCTGGTGATGGTCTCCGCTGGGCCGATCTGGCCGGTGGGCGGCGTCGGGCAAAGCGTCTACAGCCCCGCCGACGCACCTTACGAAGCGATGGCGCGCGCCGTCGGTTATCAGGATTGGCAACTGCTGAAGGCCTTTTACGTGGCCGCCGTGCCGCGCGACGCAGCTGGTCGCCCAACCGTTTCGCCGGAAGCCGGCAAAGTGTTTCCCCCCGAAGCCGCCGCCGCCATTCCCTTCGGCGAGACGAACGCCGAGGCCTGGGGGATGATTGACCCCACGCAGCCGGGGCCGTACGGGGCATACCGCGCATGGGAGGCAGTGACCGAACGCTGGCCGGTGAGCGCCTATGAGCGCTGGGTGCTCGGCCTCACCATATCGGCGACGGCGCAGAAACAGCGCGATGGGTTGCGGGCGATTGCCAACAGCCCAGCCTTACAAGCGTTGGGCGCGCGCCTTGGCAAAATGATTCGAGCCGAGGACATTTTCGGCTCCTCAGCAGGCGCGGTGGGCCGCACACAAATTCTGCCGCAATATTTTGCGACCGGCGCTTTGTGCGGCGACGCGCCCTCGATGGATGTTTGGAACGACCCGCTGGCGGTGGCCGAATGTACGACACGCTACCTCACGGTGAGTGGGTGCTGGGGCAGTTGGTGGGTGAATGGTGATGTGTGGAGCGCGCTGTGCGGCTATAACCCCGGCGCATGGGATGTGGCTGAACACGAGTGGTATTGGTCGGTGTTGCAAGACCGCATGACGCGGTTAACGGCGGCAAGCGCACAGTATGGCGCGAG
>JBQTJD010000143.1:0-2207 GCA_052387475.1 Anaerolineales bacterium
CAAGTTCATTGCGGCGTTCAACCGAAAGGTAGTGACAATCCCGTGCAAGATCAAGCCAGACTTGGGTTTCGGTCGCTTCAGCATCTGCATCGGCCAACTTGCTGGCAAAGGCATTGGGATACTGTCGATTGCGAAACGCTTCGGCAATGTTGGCTGCCACACTGCGTGAGGAGCGTCGCATCTGATCCGTGAGTGAGTAACGCTCATCCTTGGGGAACTCTTTTGTGACTTCAAATATTCCATCGCCAGCCGGTAGCCAGTTGATAACCTTCAAATCTCGAAACCCCTGAAGCTCTGCCATTGCTTTCCGCCTTCTGCTTTCCGCTTACTTGCGTTTCGGGAACTTGCTCAACACCGCCGCCGCCTCGGGTGCGCGCACCTTGCCGCCATTCGCGGACACGGCGGCTTCGAGTTCAGCCTGCGTTGCGGCCCGCGACTTCGCAAACACCTCCGCCGCGCCTTGCATAACCTTAATCTCCATGCCCTCGGCCAGCGCGCTGAAGGGCAGCAGCGCCTGCCCGAGCCGGAAGCCTTCGGCGTCAATCGAGCAGCACGTCACCTCGCCGATGACACGCCCACTCGCGTCGAGCACCGGGTCACCGTTGTGGGCCATGCGCCCGCTTTTCTGTGCGAAGCGAAAGCGCGTGACCTCGGCCTTGCGTTGGCGCTCGTGGGCAAGGAACGCCGCCCGCCCGATGAACCACGGCTTGTGCGTCTTGACGTAGCTGTCGAAGCCGCTATCGCCCACACTCAGATCGAGATGCCCGGCGAGTTCATCGCCGTACAGTGGGAGGCCGGCTTCGGTGCGTAGGGAATCTCGGGAAGCCAGGCCACAGGGCTTAAGGCCCAAGGGGGCGCCGGCTTGTATCAACGCGTTCCACAAGTCAACGACTTTATCTGGATGGACGAACAATTCGAAGCCCATCTGCTCGCCAGTGTAGCCGGTGCGCGAGAGGATGAGGTCGAATGAACCGATAGTGGCGCGGATGACGTTGGTGCGCGTCATCGCCTTGAGTCTTTTCGCCGTCGCTGCATCGGCATCGGCCAGCGCCAACAGCACATCGCGTGACTTCGGGCCTTGCAGTGCAATGTCCACGCGCTGGTCGGGGCCGCTCTCGGGGACGCGCAAGTTGCGCAGGGTCACGCCGTTGCGACCGGGGGCTTTCGCCCACTGGCGATCCGCATCCACCATCACCTCCCCGCTCAGCACACCATTCACCCACGCCCAATCTTTATCGTCATTGCTTGCGTTCACCACGATCAAAAAGTGATTGGTGGCGAGGCAATAGACGTAGGCATCATCGTGCACGTGACCGTTGGGGGCGATGAAGTGGGTGTACGCGCTTTCGCCGGGCTTGAGCGCGCTGGCCTCATTGCCGAACACGGCGTCGAGGAAGACCGCCGCCGTTTCGCCACGCGCATCCCATACGCCCAAGTGGCTCACATCGAACAAGCCGGCGGCGGTGCGCGTGGCGAGGTGCTCCTCGAGCACGCCGGTGTACTGCACCGGCATTTCCCAGCCGGCGAACGGCACCATCTTCGCGCCCAGCCCGCGATGCGCGTCGTTGAGGCGCGTCTTTTTCATCGGCGCGGGCGCAAACTCCGTTTGCGGCGCGTCCACCGGCTCGGCCCAGTGAAAGTGCGGCAACGGTTGCGGTGTGCTCACCGCCCACTTGCTCATGCCGACGAAGTACGGCTTGTCGTGATCCACGCCGTCACCCGATACGCTCGGCAGTTTATCCGCCGGCTTTGCATCGCGCACGAAGATCGGGCCGGGCAGCTTGCGGTGCAGGTCGGTCAGGTCGGGCGCAACGAAGCCATCCGAGAGATCGCGCAGCCACGTGGCGATGAGGCTGGCTTTGTCGGTGGGAACGTTCAACGTGTATGTTGACCCGCTGCGGGTAAGCGCGCCTTCCACCTGCCCGTGCGGCGCGTACAACCGCGTGGCCTGCGCTTGCCCATCGGTCAGCGCGTACACGTCACTCGTCGTCGCCCAATACAGAAAATCAGCGGCGCGCTCGCCCGCAATCTCGATGGACGCGTACAGACGCCCCGGCATAAGCGAAGCGGCGGCGTCTCTACCAAACGCAGCATCATCCACAAAATAGAAGTGGGGATAGCCGTGCCGCGCCGGCTCGAAGTCAATGCCCACGCTGTGCGCCAGATCACGCACTTTGAGCTTGGCATCGTTGAACGAGTCGAAATCA
>JBQTJD010000144.1:0-3080 GCA_052387475.1 Anaerolineales bacterium
AATAGCCTTTTTGCCATCATCCGAATCTTTCTTTTTCTTGCTCGCAACTTCCCAATACAGCATAGGATTGAATACATCCATCTCAACTTTGATACCCGGCTCATAGCACATCTCACGCACGGTTGCGCCATCCTCGGTCAGCAACCGCACCCGCCGGTTGGGCCAGGTTAGATAATCCAGATAGCCATACGGGCGCTTGGGACTTTTGGCAAACGGTTTTGTGGCTTCCCAAATGGCGTGGTCATCTCCGGCTTCGCGCTTGAGGCCGTAATATGGCAGATCAGGGTCAAACAGATTGAGCATCAGCGTCTCAAACAACGTGTTGCCTTTGACAACAAACACCACGCCACGCGAGCAAGGCGCATTGTTGAAAGACATTGTCGGGCCTTTTGTCCCAGCTAGCCCGAACGCCTGAATTGCCACCAAAGCGCGGGCCGCTTGCGCCGCTGTCATTGGATACCCAGACACTTCGGTGGTGTGGTCAAACCATGTGGCATCCGCGCCCGCCGCAATGTGCGCCCGCAAACTGCTGACCGTCTCAACCCTGGACTCTAAATTCGGCGCTTGCCAAAATGGGCGTTGTGCATCAAACAAGTCGAAAGCGGGACGAGATTGCGCCAAGTATGCTTCTAGCCGCGCCGTATCCCACATTCCCGCGCGCCAAAACTCTTTCCATTGTTTTAGCCAGCGGTCGGCGTTGGGCGCATCAAAAGCGCGATAAAGAATTGCCAGCAACAGGCGATACAGCGCGGCGGTTTCGGGTGGGGTGTCGCCGCGCACATCGGCGAGTTGCGTGATGTGCGTGAACACGTCGCGCAGGCTTAATTCCTCGGCACGACCATCCAGCCATAGGCACGGTAGCCACGGGCGGTCAATGAGATTGAAAGAGAAAGTCATGCGGCCTCCTGTTTGCGAATCTCCACGCCCAACTCACGGGTTAGGCGGAGAGTGTAGGGTGTGCCTTCCATAGCGCAATGGCCTTCGTTGTCGAAAATCGCCAAGCGGTGATAACGCAACGCGGCGATTTTTTGCCAGGTGCTGGGGAAGGTCTTGGACAATTGCTCGGCGGCGGAAAAATACTGAACTACACGATGGTCTTGCACAGTCACGGTATACAACGTCAACTTTTTGGCAGTTTCATCGTCGGGATGATACGGGTCAATGCGCGTGCTTCGGTCTCCCGGCTCAAGATAGAGCGAACCAAACTCCTCATGTACGCACACCAATGTGATGCCCGGTTCAGCGAGGCGAGTTAGTGCCTGAAACGCGGTGTGCAAATCTGGGTTGTCTTCTTCTAGTTGGGTGTTGGGTTCACGCAACAGGCGTGGGAAACTCGGCTCGCGCACCAAACGCAAATGCGCTTCATTTTCAGACTTTGCTTCGTCGCGCTCCATCTTCTCTCTTGCTTTCTCCAATGCCTCCCGCATCGCCACCGTGGCCTCCGCAAACTCCCGCGCGTCATCATACGTCTGCTCAATCGCTTCGGTTAAATCATTCGGCAAGGTCATGGTTTCGCCGTAGCGGCGCACGGTCAACCACGAACGCAGAAGCACGTAACGCTCATAAATTTCGTAGCGTTCAAACTGCGGCACGCCGTCTTCGGCAGTGGGCGCGGCGATGAGCAGGCGGTCGGGCAACGGTGGGCGCTCATTGCGGATATGGCGATGCAAGCGCCCGGCGCGTTGCAACAGCAAGTCGGTGGGGGCAAAGTCGCTAATCATCAGGTCAAAGTCCAAATCCAAACTTTGCTCAATCACCTGCGTGGCAATCACCACTGCTCTTTCCGGGCGTTTCGGTTTATTGTTTCCTTGCTCATCCGGTCGGCCAAACTTCGCTAGCACGTTCTTTTCTCTTTTGTCGCGCCACGCAAACGGATAACGAGCATGAAACAACATCAGGTCATCTACATTGACCCACGGCTCGCGGCGATTGTCATCTACCAATGCCTGATATAGGGCTTGTGCGCGTTTCACGGTGTTGCAAATCACGGCGGCGCACCCGCCGTTGGCGAGTTCGGCGCGGAGAAGGGCGATGATGGCGTTATCGTCGCGCGATGTCATCCATTCCAATTGCAAACGGCGCGGTTCGGCGGGCGCTGGCAAGGCCACGGCTGCAGCCCGGCCTTGCGCCGTCCACGTCAGGCGCGGGTAGGTTTGTGGCGGCAGAGAGTCGGCGGGCGCGCCAAAGGCTTCGGCCAACTCGCGCCGGGTCTTATCTGGTAGTGTGGCCGAAAGGATGATGACTGACGCGCCCACTTGCCGCAACCATTCCAATAAACGCTTGAATAGCGTGTTCATGTAAGCATCATAAGCATGGACTTCATCAAAGATGATGACCTTGTGGCTCAACCCCAACAAGCGCACAAAAAAATGCTTGGTTTGCAGAACGCTCATCAAAGCTTGGTCAACCGTGCCCACACCAAACGGGAACAGCAAACTCTTTTTGCGCGGTAGAAACCATGCTAACGCGCCCGCCCGGTCTTCTTCTGCCAGCCGGTCGCTGTCATCGGCCAGCGCGTCTTTCAATTCAGCGCGGCTGTGGATGAGCATCGGCTCAATATCTGCGCCATACACGCGCTGCAAAAAATCATTCACCCGCGTATGCATTTGGTTGCTGGTCGCCATCGTGGGCATTGCCACATACAGGCCGCGCATATCGGCGGTGTGCGCCCAGTGGGCATACATGCCCAGCGCGGCTTCGGTCTTGCCACTGCCCATCGGCGCTTCTAAGATGACGAGCGCGGGCGGGGTAAGCGGCTGCGCGGCTTGCAGGGCTTGCGTTTGGGCCGCGTGTGGGACTTTGCCGGGGAACAGGTCGCCAAAGGCGCGGGCGGGTAGTAAGTCGGGCAAGCCCCGCCACTGATGTTTTTTCAATGCTTCCTGTGCTTTGGCTTGAGCGCGGGCGGCATAATCTGCTGTAGCGTAATAGTCGGACACATAGCCAAAAATCTTTTCATCCGAGCCGAGCCAGTCGGCCACCGCCACCGCGCCAGAAAGCACAGTAAGCAACGCATTTTCGGGTTCGGTGTCCAGTTCAAACTTTTCGATGATCGGCGGCTGAAAGACGATCAGTAGTTCTTC
>JBQTJD010000145.1:0-3521 GCA_052387475.1 Anaerolineales bacterium
CTTCGGCGCGCCGGCGTTCCACTCGGCGTAAATGATCGGGTGCGTGTCGCGCCCGAAGAACCGCACACGCCCGCCGCGCTCTTCGATCCAGACGCGGAGCATTTGGGCGCACTCGCGCACGCCCCAGTTCTGCGCGCTCACGCTCGGCTGGCGCAAAAACGTCTGCGTGCGGCTAAGATGTTCGGGCCAGTGAGTGGTGAGGTAGTCGAAGACTTGAGATGGCAGAGAGAGTCTCATCTCTCGATTATCCTACAGACGCGCGCACGGGCGGTTTGCTACAATCATGCGGGGCGCCCGATAACCGGAGGCGACGACCGTGAGCGACAAACTGCTTCAAGCCTATGGAAAGAGCTGTTTAACGCGCTTGCTGTTTGGCGTGCTGCTCTCGGTCGCGGCGTTTCTCTTCATCTTCTGTCTGGGCGCAGCCATCACCCTCATCCCCAATCGGCTGTTGGATGAGGATACGAAAGCGTTACTCCAGATTGCGACGATTCCATGTTTCGCGTTCTTGCTGATCGGCGGCGTGGTAGTCTGGGTGCTGTTCAACAACTCGCGTATCTACACCCAGTTTGACGAAGCCTTCACCCCGCTCGGGCTGACCCGCAGCCGCTATCTTTTATCCGGTTTTCAGTATCAGGGGAACTATCGCGGGCGACAGGTAAATGTGTATTATCACGTGTCGGGCGGGCGCTACCTGCGCACCCCCGATTTGCAAATTTACCTCGGTGGGAACTTCCGCACCCGCCTCGGCCTCGGCACCGAGAACATCTTGACTCGCGTCGGTGGGGCGCTGACTCGGCAGCAGGCCATCACGCTCAGCGAGCCGAGCTATGAGGGCTTGTTGTGTTACACCATTGACGAAACCTGGTCGCGCAACTTGCTTGGTCAGCCTCAGGGGCAGGCTCTGGTTGTGCGGTTGGCTGGGAAGGATACGCCCGGAGTACGCGGCCTCGTCTTCGGCCCCGAGTCGTTGCGGCTACATCTGCGCCACTTCCCACTCTCCATTGTTACACCGGAAACGGTACGCCAGTGGGTGGAAGACCTCGTTGCGCTGGCCGCACTCGCCGAGGAACTGCCGCCCCCGACGCAGACTGCTGAAGCCTCGGACTGGGAGCGCGCTGGCCGCTTGGATCGCAGCCGGTTTTTGCTGCCAGCCATTGCCATTGTGTTAGTTCTCGTGCTTGGGATTATCGCTGTGATGAGTTGTGTTGTCTTCGCGCTGTTTCAATCCGGGGCGTTTCGCTAGGATTAGGCCGAATCACATTAATTACTGAACTGTCATTCCGAGCCGCGTTTTGTGCGGCGAGGAATCTCTACCGTCGGATAGAGATTCCTCGCATCGCTAGGAATGACAGATCGCAAATTTATTACCGCGTGAGTTGTTTGAGAAAGTAATCAAAGAACTCATCATTCTTCACTGTATCCAGCGCCTGTACTTTGCGCCCGCCCGGCGTTACTCGCGTGCGGCCCTGGCTCAGCCCGCTGGTCACGATCTCGGTCTCCCACTCGCGCAGCGTGAATAAGTCGGGGCGGCCGAGATACGCCGTCGTCAACACATCCCAACAGAAATACGGGCGGAAGGCAACGAGCGCATAGCACAGCCCCGCCAGGTCGGAGAGCGGGTAGCGGCGTTGGCGGCTGAGGGCGTGTATGAACTCAGTCGTGATGGGGACGTGATTAGTGATGTCGAGCGGGCAGACCACAATGGGGATGCTCGTCGCCCACACGCGCGCGGCAGCGGGCGGGTCCCAAGACACGTTCCACTCCGCCGAAGAGTCTTGCCCGTTTTCGACCAATGGGGAGACGTTTCCGGGCACATTCAACGCGCCGCCCATCCACAACAACCGCTCGATCTTTGACTCGATGCTCGGGTCGAGGTCAAGCGCGGCGGCCAGCGTCGTCAACGGCCCGGTTTCGAGAAAGATCACCGGCTCGGGTGCGGCCTTGAGGGTGTGGACGATGAAGTGCGGGGCGTCATCGTCAACCAGCGGCGCGCGGATCGTGCCGCGCTCGTTGAGGATCGGGAACAAATCAATCGAGAACGAGTCCACCCGGAACATCTGCGGGAACGGGTTGAGGCCGCGCACGCTGCTGGCGGCCACCGGCACATCACTGCGGGTCATCAGGTCGAGGATCTTGCGCGTGGCGCTGACCGCCGGCTCGAGGTAGCAATCCGCCGGGGTCACGGCGATGCCGCGCACGTCAACGTGATCCATCGTCATCAGTAATAAGATGGAGAGATAATCGTCCACACCGCCATCGTGGCTGAAGAAGACAAGGGGTCGGGGCATAGTCGTATCCTGAAATACGCCGTAGACCGGCGCGGTCGTGCAAAGCAGGCGAACTCGTTCGCACGCTTTGCCTGAGACCGCGTCGGTCTAGCATCGTGTGACCGCCATTATAATTTGACCGATGAAAAAACTTGTCATTGACACCGACCTGGGGGTGGACGATGCCGCCGCGATTGCGTGGGTATTGAGCCAGACGCGTTACCCCATTCAAGTGTTGGGCTTCGGCACAGTGGTTGGAAACAACTCGCTCGATAACGTCACCAACAACCTGCTGACGATTCTGGATGCGATGGGCCAGCGGGATGTGCCGGTGGCGATGGGTGCGGCTGCATCATTGACGCAAGCCGCCGTGCGCCTCGCCGCCTCCGTTCACGGGCCGGATGGCTTGTGGGGCATCGGGCAGCAGCATCCCCACGACCTCAGCACTCTCCCACGTGATGTGCCCACCTTCTACCGCGACCTCGCCGAAGCGCATCCCGGCGCCACCCTCATCGCCCTCGGCCCGCTCACTAACCTCGCGCTCGCCTTTGATCGTTACCCTGAAGCGGTGCGACGCTTCGAGCGGCTGGTGATCCTGGGTGGCGCGTGGGGCGGCGGCAACGTCACACCAGTGGCCGAATTCAACATGTGGCATGATGCCGACGCAGCGGCGCGTGTGCTCGACTGCGGCCTGCCCATCGATCTCGTCACGCTCGATGCTTTTCGGCAATTCACACTCGAGCCGGCCCACATTCAGGCCTTGAGCGAACACGGCAATGGCGTCGCCCAATTGCTCGCGCCGGCGTTGCAGGGCTATCTCAAAGTCCAACTGGCGGCTGGGCGAGCAGCGGCAAATGTCCCGGATGTGGCTGCGGTGATGGTTGCGTTGGATGCAACCCTGGGGCAGGGGCGTTCTGGTCTGGTGCGCGTGGTCACCGATTCCTGGCTCGCTCTCGGTCAAACGATCATTGGATTTGATCCGGCCCAACGCGCCACGCTGGCCATACCGGCCGAGGCATTAAGCCGAATGATTGAGCGGTCTCGGGCTGAACCGGGTTTTGATTTATTTGCCGAGGTGAGCGCTGTGGCGGCGCGGACACCGGACAATGCGCAGGTCGTTTTGGAAATCGACTCCGCGCGCATGCGCGCGGAGTTTCTCGAAGCCCTGACTGCTGATTCACGTTAGCCCACCGTACGCCAGCGTGTCGGGATGACAATTGTCCCGGTGTTTTTATGCTCCACCAACCGCAT
>JBQTJD010000146.1:0-2234 GCA_052387475.1 Anaerolineales bacterium
GGCTTGAAGGCCGCCCACGAAAACCAGAAGTGGTTGACCGCCACGACCGGCTCAAGCTGGGCGCCCGCTAACTCACCGCTCACCGCCTGCCCAAACGCGTTCCATTCCGACCCCGTCTCGTCATCCACAAACTTGCCTTCAACATAGCGCAACGTCAGCGGCTCGCCATCCACCTCGCTGAGGAAGGCCGAGGCCGCGCCCACATCGCGGCCACTGGCGAGGCTGGCTGAGTCCAACGCCGAGGCCGTGCCGGGCTGCCAGAACACCACGATGTTTTCGCCGCCCGCCCGGTCGTTGAGCACACGCCATTGTTGCAGCACGTCGTACGGATACGCCACCGTGTCGCCGTTCAACTCGACCGCCAGCACGCGCGCCACCGGCGGCAGCCGGCCCGGCGTGTCCGGCCCTCGATAGAGAAACGGGGGGGTGTTCACATCGTCGTACCCCACGTAGGGGTTGACGCCGTAGTTGCGGCTGAAGCCGGTCTCGCGCGACAGCACCTTGCCCGCAGGATGCTGCGCTTTGAAATCCGCCCAGGCGATGAGGGTGGCGGGATAAAACGTCAGCCGCGCGCCGGTCAATTCGCCGACGATGGCCTCGCCGGTGGCCTGCTGCCACCACGTCTCGGTTTGCCGGTCGTACATGATCAGGTTGCTGTAGCGCAGCCGTCCGGTCGTGCCGAAGTCGAGCACGCGGTCATCGAGGGTACGCTCGAACACAATCGCGGTGTTGCACAGCGGGCAGAACGTCACCGTCAGCGGCACATCGCCCACCGTATCGTTCACGATTTCGTGCCAGGTCAGAATCTGCAACGGATAAGCGCGCGCGTCGTCGCCCACTTGCACAAAGATGACAGGCTCGACGGGCTTGAGCCATTCGTCGGCGTCCGCGACCGTGACGAACTGCGGCGAGTCAATCGGCGGGATGCCATCTTTCGGCGGGCCGCCGGAGAGGATGTCGCTAAACGAGACGGAGTGTTTGCTGAAATCTGTTTTGAATTCGGCGGAGGCGAAACCCGGAGGCGGCTCGTCGGAGGCTAAGGTGGCAATTGCGGCGGGTAACGGCTCGGAAGTCGGCTCGCGCGCGGGGGATGTTGCTGCGGGCGACGCGTTATCCGCCGGGGCACAGGCCGTCAGTAGCAGAATCATCAACACAAGTGAGACTCGCATCAGTCACTCTTCCACTCGCCAACAGCGTAGCCGCAAAACCTTACAAATTCGCAAAGGTGACTGTCACTGGGCAGCCTGCATTCGGAAGTTCCAGTCGCTCTGTTGCCCAGTGACAGTCACCTGAAATCGTGCAAGCTGCGTCAGGTGAGTTACAAACAAAAAAGGCGAGACCGAGTCTCGCCTGTGTCATCCAGCAGAAAGAGCGTTTATTTCTTGCGGTCGTCGATGTACTTGACCGCGCCGCCGACGGTGGTGATCGTCTGCGCATCCTCGTCGGAAATCTCCGCGCCGAACTTGTCTTCAAACGCCATGATCAATTCCACGAGGTCGAGCGAGTCCGCGCCGAGGTCTTCGCGGAAGCGGGCTTCGGGCGTCACCGCGCTGGCATCCTTGCCCAGCTTATCCACGATGATGGCCTTGATCTCTTCATACGTATCCATTGGGTCTCCTTGCAAAAAGGTGGCAGCCGGATTTTATGGCCGCGCCGCCGTTGGGTCAAGCCTGAGGTTGCACAAAATTGACAGCCTCACACCCGGTTGATAAGATTGCGCGCGATGGGTCGCCAGCACTTGCGGTAACGATAGAAACCCCTGCTCATGTCCAAAGTTTCGGAACAAACTGCGGCCCGCAAGGCCGAGCATCTCCGTATCAACCTGGAAGAAGATGTGCGCTCCGCCCTGACGACCGGGTTGGAGCGTTATCGCTTTGTGCACCAGGCGCTGCCGGAGTTGGATTTGAAGGCGGTGGACACCAGCGTGCACTGGTTCGGCAAACGGCTGGGCGCGCCGCTGCTCATCTCCTCCATGACGGGCGGCACGGGCAGCGCCGGGCCGATCAATCGCCACCTGGCCGCCGCCGCGCAGGCCACGCACATCGCCCTCGGCGTCGGCTCGCAGCGCGCCGCGCTCGAAAACCCGCAACTGGCCGAGACCTTCCGACTGCGCGACTTCGCGCCCGACGTGTTGCTGTTCGCCAACCTCGGCGCGGTGCAGTTCAACTATGGCTATGGGATTGATGAATGTCGTCGCGCCGTGGAGATGGTGGGAGCCGATGCCCTCATCCTGC
>JBQTJD010000147.1:0-1528 GCA_052387475.1 Anaerolineales bacterium
AACAAAAAGCCCGGCAGCACTACTCCGGGCTTTAGGCGATCCGGTACAGCGCTGGCCGACGAGTTGGGGTCGCAGGGGAAGCGCCGTCCGTGAAAGTGTGAAGAGGGGTTATCCCGATCTGTTCAGCACCCAGACGCACAGCCGCCCCTGCTTGGTACAGGAGCATCGAATACAACAACAGGCGGCCAGACACATCATCATCAGGTTGAAGTGATTACAGCGGATTGGCGCGCATGATAACACGACGAGTTTGTTATCGGAAGAGTGATTGTGCACAATGAGCGCCGCGAGGGCATCGGTCAGATTGCCGCCGTTCTCAGCGCGTCATCACAATTGCCCCCCACTCCCCCAATTTTCCAATTCACGTAAATACGCCGTGTCGGAATAGCGTTCGAGCATAAACGCCGGCGCGTAGCTCGGCAACTCTGCATTTGTGATGTGAGCAGCCAGCAACTCGCCCGCCGCCGGTGCGGCCATCAACCCATAGCCCGAGAACGCGCCGATGACGTACGCGCCGCGAATCGGCAACGGGCCGATGAGCGGCCGGTTCTCTTTCGTCTTTGTGTAGTAGCCGCCATCCACAAAAGGCTTACTCATGCGTCCGAGATATTGGCGCAGGCCAGGTAGCATCGTGCACAAGCCGCGTAGCGCCAACTCGGGGAAGAACTCATCCATCGGCACAGGCACGAGGGGTTCGACTTGCTCGCGGTGATAGTCCCACAACATCAACCGTATGGGCGAGCCGGGCGGGCCGTCGGGGCGCGTGTGCACGCCAGCGGGAAAAGGCTCAGTGAGCCAGCGCGTCTCGGGGTCTTCGGCCAGCGCCGCGCGTTCATCGTCATCCCAGTTAATGAATTGCGCGTCATCCCAAATCAACATCGGGGCCTCGCGCGGGATGACGTTGAGCGAGTCGGTGAAGTTGAGCTTGAGATGACGCTCGGAGAAGACGGGCAGCGTCACACCCAACAATCGAGCCACCTCACCGACGAAGGGGCCAGCGGCATTCACGAAACAACGCGTTGCGAGGCGTTCGCCGTTGTCAAGCCGCACGGCACAGACTCCCTCGGCACCGGTTTCCACCGCAATCACTTTCGCGGAGATGACTTTCGCGCCATGTTCTTTGGCCCGCTCTAGCAACCACATCCCCAATTGTTGCGCACTGAACCACCCGGCGCGGCGCACATGCAGCACAGCCACGGTTTTCTCGGTGAGGTACGGGAAGTACCGGCGGATGAGAGTCGGATCGAGAAGCAGGTCAGCGCCGTTGGGCTGGCCTTCCCATCCATCGGCGGAGTGAGGATGATAAGACTCTGGCTCGCCCTCACCCCTAACCCCTCTCCCGCTGGGAGAGGGGAACACGCGCAACTCACCCGCGCCAAGCGTGGAAATCTCTTGCGCACTACGGATGAGTTCAGGGATGCGGCTTGCGTCGGCGGTGGCGTAGACATAGCCGCGCCGGTTGAGGTGAAAACGATTGCCAGTCGCGCGCGCCCACTCTTCGAGCAGGTCAATGCTGCGATTCATCAAC
>JBQTJD010000148.1:0-5843 GCA_052387475.1 Anaerolineales bacterium
CGCGCACCGCCGACCTGCCGCTGGACGCCGCGAGCCGCGCGCAATTATTGGTCGAGGCGCGCAACCTCGGCGCCACGCAAGCCCCTGCAGGCTTGGCTGAGGAGTTAGCCGGGCAAATTGATTTTGCCGTGCGGCTGGCCTTCATCGATGGCTTCAGACAATTGATGTGGATCTCGTGTGTGATCGCCCTCATCGGGCTGGCCGTGTGGCTGGCGATCGTATGGCGTGAGCCACAGGCGGCCGCGGAGCAACCCACCGTCTTACCCGTGACCCAAACGGCTGAGTAAGTTCCTATGAACGCAGATAACGGCACGCACAAAAATCTCGCGCCCGCCTGGGCGCTCACAGCCCCCCTCGCTGTCACCCACGGCGAGGGCGCTTATCTGTACACGGACGATGGGCGACGCTACCTCGACTTTGCCTGCGGCTTTGCCGTCACCAGCACCGGGCACTGCCATCCGCGCGTCGTGAAAGCGGCGCAAGAGCAAACCGCGCAACTGATCCACATCTCCACGACTGCCCATAACCGGGTGATGGAGAAACTGGCCGAGCGTTTGGCCACCCTCACCCCGCCCGGTCTGGAGATGATGTTTTTCCACAGCGCCGGGGCGGAAGTCATCGAGGCGGCCATCAAACTCACCCGCTACGTCACCGGTCGCACCGAGATCATCGCGTTCGAGGGCGGCTTCCACGGGCGCACGACCGGCGCGATGGCGTTGACCACCTCCAAGGCGTTTTATCGCAAACGGCACGCGCCGTTCATCCCCGGCATTCACTTCGCGCCGTATGCCATTCCATTTCGCGGCGGCCCCGACAGAGAAACGCTTCGCATTTCTCCACTCACCAGCGAAGCGGGTGAAGCGGGCGCGGCGCTCGCCCGTCTCGATGCGATGTTTCATTCCATAGTAGAGCCGTCACAAGTGGCAGCCATGATCATCGAGCCGATCCTAGGCGAGGGCGGGTACATTGATCCCCCGCCCGCTTTTTTGCAGGGACTGCGCCGGCGTTGCGATGAGCACGGCATCTTGTTGGTGGCGGATGAGATTCAAAGCGGCGTGGGCCGCAGCGGCAAGTGGTGGGCGATTGAACACGCGGGCGTTGTGCCCGATTTAATGACGGTAGCCAAAGGGATTGCCTCCGGCTTCCCACTCAGCGTGCTGGTGAGCAAACGTGAGATCATGGCGCAGTGGCCGGCGGGCGCGCATGGCACCACCTTTGGCGGCAACCCGGTCTCGTGCGCGGCGGCCTTGGCCACACTGGAGGTGATTGAAGCGGAAGGGCTGATTGAGAACTCGGCGGAACGCGGCGAGCAATTGCGGGCCGGGCTGCGCGCGCTTCAGGCCGATTACCCGATGATCGGTGACGTGCGCGGGAAAGGGCTGATGACCGGGGCGGAGTTTGTGAAGCCTGACGGCTCGCCCAACCCGGAAGCGGTGGAAGCGATCAAAGCGCGTTGCCTGGAGAACGGCGTGTTGATCTCGCGCTGCGGGCCGTATCAGCAGACGTTCCGCTTCGCCCCGCCGCTGATCATCACTGCCGAACAAATTGATCATTTTCTGGCTGTCTTTGGCGCAGCACTCGACGCGGTGGCCGAGAGTTGAGTCATGATTAAACCCGCAAGCATGACCGACACGCTCGCCTGGCTTGATGCCAACGCCGAGGCGATGTTCGATTGCCTGTCCGAGTGGGTGGCGTGCGACTCTACCTTCCCCAACGAGTTGCCGTTGCAACGCGACCACATCGAGCCGTTTCTGCGCCAGCAGAATTATGACGAAGTGGCGCGGGTCAACGTCTGCGCCGAGGGTGATCGGCCCTTCGTCGTGGGCGTGTGGAAGGGCGCGGGCGGCGGGTACACCGCTGGAGAACCGCGTAGCGGTTCTCCCTTCGCCAGCTTAGCTGGCGCGGGCGGCGGGCGCAACCTGCTGCTCAACGGTCACATCGACACCGTCGGCGCGCCGGGTTCCATGCGCACTCGTTGGGACAGCGATCCGTGGCAGCCGTTCGTGCGCGATGGGAAGTTGTACGGACGCGGGACCAGCGATATGAAGGCGGGCGTGGTGGCCATGCTGTGGGCGGTGCGCGTGTTGATGGAAACCAGCGTCCGTTTGCGCGGCGACGTCTTCATCACGACCGTGCCCGGCGAGGAAACGATGCGCCCTGATATCGGCACGACGGCGGCCACACGCTGGCTACAGGCGCGCGGCTATACCATCCCGTTCGCTATTGTCACCGAGCCGTCACATCTGGAAGCCTTTGTGCGCGGCATCGGGCAGATGGATTTCAGCATCGAGATCGAGGGCAAAGAGATTCACACCTCGATGCGCAACCTGACGCTGTATCCGCAGCGGCACGGCATCCTGCAGGGTAGTGAGATTGCGGTGGACGCCAACCGCAAGCTGGCGCATCTCCTGATCATGCTCGAAGAGTTGGAGCGACAATGGATCATGCGCTGGCGGCATCCGCTCCACGGGGGCGGCGGATTTCCCAGCCACGAGGATATTCAGGGTGTGGGCACGTTTTCGATTGTTCCTACTTTTGTTGAAGGCGGCACGTACGAAGGCTCAGTCTCCGGCCAAGCCAGCGTGCGTGGGCTGATCAATTATCCGAGCTGGATCAGCAGCGCGGATATCAGCGCCGAGTTTGAGCGCGCGATTTACCATCACGCGCAACTGGACGATTGGCTGCGCGAGCATCCGCCCGTGGTGAAAGTGGGCGCGGTCTACAACTGGCCCTCGTTCGCCACTTCGCACGACTCGCCGGGGCCGCAGGCGCTGGCGCGCGCACACGAGCGGGCGCTGGGCAAGCCCCTCATTTTCACCGGCTCCAAATTCGTGGGCGATGCTTCCTTCTTGCAGCACGAGTGCGGCGTTCCGGCCGTGTACTTCGGGCCGGGCGATTGCTCGATGGGTGTCCACGGCCCCAACGAATATGTGCCGCTGAGCCAGGTGCTCGATTGCGCGAAAGTGCTGGCAGCCATGCTCGTGGAGTGGTGCGGATGAGCGTGCAAATGTTGACCGCCACTGCCCGTCCGAGCCGGCTATTGGGTTGGAGCATCGCCCTGCTCTCCACCTTCTCATCCAGCATCCTCTCGCCGGTGGGCAAGGTGGCAGTCGGCGGCGGGCTTGACCCGGCGATTGTGCTGGCCGTGCGGCTCTTTATCGCCACGGGCCTGCTCGCCGTTACCATCGCGGTCACCCATCGCGCCCAACTGCGCATCGACCGGCGCGGTTTGTGGATTTGTTTTGGCGCGGGGCTGGTGACGGGCTTCGGCATGCTGATGTATTTCCGCGCGCTGACGTGGATGAGTTCGTCGATCGCGGCGATGATTTTTTCTCTGTATCCATTGGCCGTGCTCGTGCTGTTGGCCCTGCGCGGCGAGGCGTTCACGCGGCGCAACAGCGTTCGGCTGGCGCTGGGATTACTGGGCGTTTATCTTCTCATCGGCGCGCAAGGCGCGGTGGATTGGGCCGGCCTGTTATTGATCTTCGGTTCGATCATGGGCTTTGCGCTGCTGACCGCCGTCATCCAATGGTTTCTGCAAGGCTACGATGCCATGACGGTGACGCTGTACACCGTGGCCGGAATGGCGCTGGCGAATGGGTTGGGCTGGCTGGTACAGGGCACTGCGTGGACCGAACCCGGCCCGCAGGGCTGGCTGGCAATTCTGTTGCTGGCGCTCGTGGTCTCTTATTTGGGCCGGCTCACCTACTTCATCGCCATCCGTGAGCTCGGCGGCGGGCAGACGGCGTTGCTCATGCCGCTGGAGATTTTCCTCTCGGTGTTGTGGTCGGTGTTATTTCTGCGCGAGGCGCTCACCGGCTGGCAGTGGGCGGGCGGCGCGTTGATCTTGCTCAGCACGTTGCTGGCGGTGCAACGCCTGAGGCCGGTGGTGGCGACCCCATGACGAATAGCTCACCTTGCATCGTCGTCACTCCCGCGAAAGCGGGAGTCCAGCGCCAACCACATGGATACCCGCTTTTGCGGGTATGACGGCGCCGTAAGGTAAAGGAGCGGAGTTTGTGCGCATCATGAGTGATCAGGCAATGGCGATGAATACCGCAAGTCAGCCAGTCGCGTGGCGCAGTTGGAGCATTGCGCTGCTGGGCACCGCTTGCTTCAGCATCGGGCCGATCTTCGCGCAAGTGGCGTATGCAGCCGGCGTGAACCCGAACACGATGTTGTTTCTGCGCTTCTGCCTCACCATCGCGCTGCTGCTCGGCACCCTGCTCCTCACCGGCCCAAACAAGCTGAAGATGGATCGGCGCGGACTGATCATCACGGTATCCAGCGGGATGGCGACCGGCGTGAGCATGCTGGCCTTCTTCTGGGCGCTCACTCGCCTCGACACCTCCATCGCGTCAATGGTCTTCTCGCTCTATCCGCTGGTGGTCCTCGGCCTGTTGGCTCTGCGCGGCGAGCGGTTTACCCATCGTCACACGCTGCGCTTTGCGCTTGCGCTCGGCGGTGTGTATCTCCTCATCGGCCCGGGTGGCGCGGCGGACTGGTTGGGGGTGCTGCTCGTCGTCGTTTCGATTTTCGCCTCCTCAGTGCAATCGGTCTTTATCCAGTGGTATTTGCGCGAGTACGATGCCCTTACCGTCACGCTGTACATGGTCACCGGCATCAACCTCGTCGTCGGCGGGTACTGGCTCTGGCAGGGCGCTGACCTGACCGTGCCCGATTGGCGAGGCTGGGCGGCGATCATCGCGCTGGCCGTGGTGAGCACGTACCTTTCGCGCCTGTTCTGGTTCGCGTCCATCAAAGGTATCGGCAGCAGCCAGACAGCCATGCTTGTGCCGCTGGAAGTGTTGCTCACCGTGCTGTGGTCGTTTCTTTTTCTCGGCGAACGCCTGACATGGCTGCAAGGGTTGGGCGGCGGGCTGATATTGCTCAGCGCACTGCTGGCCTCGCAGCGTTTGCAGCAGGTGCGTGTCCGTTCAGCGCGGACATCAAAGCCGTAAGCCTTGTAGAGACGCGCCGCAGCGCGTCTCTACCTATGTGTATAACGTAGGAGAATTGATGAAGGCCGCCGTGTGTTATGAATTCGGCAAACCATTGGTCATTGAAGACGTGGTACTCGACGCGCCCGTAGCGGGCGAAGTGAGGGCCAAAGTCTCCGCTGTCGCCATCTGTCACAGCGATGTGAATCTCATTCGCGGGCCCTGGATCGGTTGGAGCGTGGACGTGCCGTGTGTGGCCGGGCACGAAGCGGCGGGCGTCGTCAGCGAAGTAGGCGCAGGCGTCACGCACGTGCGGCCCGGCGATCACGTCGTGGTCTCACTGCAACGCTCATGTGGGCGATGCTACTTCTGCACGCTCGGCCAGCCATTTCTATGCGAGAGCAAATTCGCGCTGCAAACCGAGAAGCGCATCCACAACGTCGCCGGCCAGGCGCTCAATCAGGGCGTCAGCACCGCCGCCTTCGCGGAGGAAGTCGTCGTCGAGCAATCGCAGGTGGTGAAGATTGACGACGCCATGCCGCCCGACCGCGCGTGTTTACTGGCCTGCGGCGTGATCACCGGCGTGGGCGCGGTATTGAACACGGCGCAGATGGAAGCCGGCCACAGCGCCGTCGTCATCGGCGCCGGCGGAGTGGGCCTCAACACCGTGCAGGGCGCGCGGCTGGCGGGCGCGCATCCGCTGATTGCGGTGGACGTGCTCGACAACAAACTCGCCGCCGCCAAAACCTTTGGCGCGACCCATGCGCTGAACTCGAAGCAAGTGGATGTCGCGGCAGAAGTGCGCTCAGCCACCGGCGGACGCGGCGCGGATTACGCATACGTAACCGTCGGCAACGCGCAGGCCGTGACACAGGCGCTCAGTTACGTGCGGCGCGGCGGCAC
>JBQTJD010000149.1:0-2285 GCA_052387475.1 Anaerolineales bacterium
CATGGTCATTCCACGCTTTCGCCAATCGTTCGGTCACTGCCAAAGGATCATGGGAATTCAAGTTGGACATGAGGTCTCCAGTTTGAGAGGCGGTCACAGAGTCACCAAACGCTCACTTACCAGTTCAAACACTGCTCAGCTTTTGGTTGGGTTTAGGCCGTTCGCAGCGTCGTCCACACGCGCCCACCACGCGTGAGAACGGCAAACGTCGGGCCGGGCGGCGCGGGGATGCGAGCTTGCGCTTCGGGAGTAGCGGCGCGACGGCGGGCCAGCTCGAGGTTGAGGCTAATTTCGCCCATCCGCATCGCCCAATGATGGTTGGCCGAGAAGATGGGCTTCATAATGAAGGAGTAGTCGCGGAGCAGGGACTTCTCGGCCACGATCCTCCAGTCGTAAGTGATGTGGCAGACGTCGCCCTCCTGGGTGAACGTCCAGATGCCACGACCCACAAAATCACCCCAGGCTTCGAGCGTGAAACCGTTCGGGTGGCGGACTTCGCTCACGCGGAATTGCCAACGCAGGGTATAGGGCAGCCAGCCTTTCGTGTACAGGCTGATGACTTTGCCCAGCCCGTCTTTCCTACTCTGTTCCAGTTCCACCACATCAAGGTAAACCGACGGCCACCAGCGCGTCAGGTCGGGCGCGTTGCCCAAAATCTGCGTCACTGCCTCACACGTGCTCGGCACGCGCCAGTGGGTGATGAAGTGATAATCGTTTGATTTCGTCATGGATGGACTTTTGTGGAGACGCCCCCGGTGGGGCGTCTCCGGTCTGCCCTTATCGCCCAAACAACCCGGCAATGAGGCTCGCGAGGTACATCAGCACATTCAGCGCCGCTGCAAACGCCGAGCTGCGGGGAAGATGAACGCCCATTTCGGCGTAATAGGGGGTGTCGGTCATCGGTTTCTCCTGTGACATTACAACTCCGGCAGCAGGCCAATTGAGCGCAACAGCCCGGCCACATCCCAAATCCGTAGGCCGCGATGGATGAGGCCGTCTTTGAACGTGATGATGGTCGTGCCGCGCACGGCCACCCGTCGGCCCGTGGGTGGGATGCGCATGAACGTCCCACGCTGCGTGCCGCGTAACGTCCAGACCAACACGGCTTTGTCCCCCTCGAATACGGTGTCTTCCAAATCAATCTGTAATTCGGGGAAGGCACGGAAGTAGAACAGCGTCACGCGACGGATGTCCGCCGGGCTTGTCTGGGGTTCAGCCTGTGCCACATCTTCACCTTCAAAATCGGGCGCGTAGAACGCGGCGATCCGATCGGCGTCGTGGGCGTTATAAGCTTCCACCAGACCGCGCACCAGCGGCTCGTTGGGGTGGACTCGGGTCAAGGGAGGAGAATCGGGCATCGTCACGGTTGGGCGTCCTTTTGCGCCAACAGTATCCGGCGGAAGCGGGGTTGCTTCCAGACCAGAAGGTGCTCAATTTTTGTTCAATCACAGGTATCGCGGATACAGGCGAAGGGCGAACAAGTTCGCGGCTTCGCACCCGCTCGTACGTAGGAGCGGATTTCATCCGCGACCTCCGCGACATCATCCGCCCCCAATTTCTTTTTGCCATAACAATTCGGCAAGGCGGATGAGGCCGGACTTGAGATGGCGGCGATAGGTGCTGAACGGCAAATCCAGCTGTTCGGCGGCTTGCTCCTGAGTGATGGCGGGCTTGAAGTACGTCGCTTCGAGGGCGCGATAGAGCCTGGCATCTTTGGGGGACGCGAGCAGCGTCATGGCACATTCTTTAATGAGGGCGATGAGCGTAGCGGCGCGGCTAGCATCATCCGAAGCTTGACCGGCCCGTTCGAGCACCAGCCGCGAGCGCAGCAACGGGTTGCCGCGCAGCAAATCCGCCTGAGTGCAATCTTGCAGGGCCTGACGCACCGCTTCAGCAAAATCGCTTTCGCTCAACACAATCAATGTGCTGCCCGGCTTGGGGGTGGCCATCCTGGCCACCCCCAGAGCGGTCTCGCGTTCAGCCATCAATGTCAGCCACGCTGCCGGCGGCGTTGCTCGCCAATCGTGACCGTACGCCCCGTAGCGCCGGCCATCCACTTCGTAATCGGCCTCGGGCAGCCGCGCCAAATCCGCGTAGGCAAACACCCCGGCATAAAAGTCCGGGTCGGCGCACGGGAAGAAGTGGAAGGCGAGGCCGGGCGTGGTGAGGTAATGCCGCACGGCGTTGACGAACAACACGCTTTGGATGGCCGAGACGGATTGGTAGGTGTCGTGTGCCAACCAAAAACGAAAATGAGTGGCGATCTCACCGGGGCGCAGCGGCGC
>JBQTJD010000150.1:0-1912 GCA_052387475.1 Anaerolineales bacterium
TGTCACCCTGAGCGCGAACGCATGAACACCGCATTTCCAAGCCTGTTCGCGCGAAGGGTCTCCAAGAAAATCGTCTAGACCCTTCGCGCGAAACGAGTCGGACGGGATGTAGGCCGTTCATTCGCGCTCAGGGTGACATGAACTGCGTAACTCTTATTTCCAAATGACGATATCGTTCAACGCTTTGCGGCTGGCCGGCTTGCCTTCGCTGGCCGGATAACCCAACGTGATGAGTGCTTGCGGCTCCCAATCGTCAGGCAAGTCGAGGGCGGCGCGTACCACGTCTGGGCAAAAGAGCGGCGCACACATCCAGCATGCGCCCAGCCCGGCCTCATGCGCAGCCAGCAGTAGATTTTGTGCTGCCATCGCCACGCTCTGCACCGCCATCAAATACTCCGCGCGTGCGCGCCGCTCATCGGGGTAGCGATCCATCTCCGCCAGCGTTAAGCACAGCACAAGAACGACGGGCGCAGCGGAGATACGCGTTTGCGAGCGAGCGGCATCCGCGTCCACCGCTTCGATGCGATCGCCATCGGCTAGCCGGTCGGCGCGCAGCCGGGCCGCCATCGCTTCGGCGAGCGTCATTTTCGCTTGCGCCTCCGTCAACACCACGAAGCGCCACGGTTGCCGGTTGTGCGCCGAGGGCGCCCAGCGCGCAACCTCAAGCACATGCTCAACCAATTCAAGCGACACTGGCTGCTCGGTGTAGCGGCGGATGGAGCGGCGAGTGTGCGCTAGCTCCAGCACAGGCGAACTTTGTTCGCCCATCATCGGTTGGCCTGAATCCGCTCCGGCAAAATTTTGTACGTCACTCGCACCTCGCCCGGGTGGCGCGGATAGTTGCGGTCACCGCGATACTTCAGCCGCAGGTCGCAGATTTGCTCGTAGCCGCCCTCTTCGGTTTCATCCACCACCCGTCCCCGAATCTGCAAGTAGCGATAAGGGTCCTGTGGGTCGCTGATTGCCAGCGCGACCAGCGGGCGGCGCCGGAGGACCTTGTCCTTCACACGTCCGCGCGCGGTGTTGAGGATGAGGTGCGTGCCATCCCAATCAAACCAGACGGGCGTGACCTGCGGCGTGCCATCCTTCAGAGTCAGCGCCAGATGGGCGAAAGCCTTTTTCTCACGCGTGAGCAAATCGGCGCGGTGTTCGGGGATCGTAATTGTCATTGTGTTCTCCGAAACAGCAAGATAGTGATGTCAGCGAAACAAATCGAACTCTTTCGGGCGAATCAGTTCCTGCGCCTGACCTTCGCGGAACGGATACGGCACGCCGCGAATATGGATGACAGGGCGGCCTTCATCGCCCTGCCCCATCAGCGCCGAAGCCGCCGCCGCCAATTCATCGGCCAGGCCCACTTGCGTAATCTGCAACGCATAGTCGAACAAATCGGGCGGGCCGCGCAGATCGAGCAACGCCGGCAGCCCGGCCACGCCGAGCGCGACGCCGACCGTGCCCTGTCGCCACGCGCGCCCATGCGAGTCGTTGATGATGATTCCGATTTCGGTCCCGGTATCCGCGCGCAAACGCTCGCGCAGACGGTGGCACGTTCCGTCAGGGTCACGCGGCAAGCAGAGCAGCACTTCATCGTCGCCACTGGTATGCGGGCCGACGTTCGAGCGATCCACCCCGGCGTTGGCGCACACGAAGCCCAGCCGGTGCTCGACGATGAGGGTGTTGTGGCGCGCGCGCAGCACTTCATTTGATTCGGACAGCACCACTTCAATGAAGCGCGGATCTTTTTGCGTGATCGTCGCCAGCTCGTGCGCGCGCGCGGAGGGGGTAACATCGGCCAGCCGCACCAGGCGCCCTTCTGCTTTCGAGACGATCTTCTGCGCCAGCACCAGCACATCACCCGTCGCCAACGTCAGACCGGCGGCCTGCAACCCCGCGTGGATGAAGGCCGCGAGAT
>JBQTJD010000151.1:0-3302 GCA_052387475.1 Anaerolineales bacterium
ATCGCCGCCAGCGAGACCACACGCCCGGTGTCGGCATCCAACTCGAAACCCACATCCGCGTAGTTGCTGCCGGCGAGGATTTTGGGATCGGGCACGCGGTGGATGCCGGCGCGGTCTTTGACGATGCGGACGAACGGCTCGTTGTTGTACGACGCGCGGTACGCCTTCCACAAATCCTTCTCGGTGACGCCCAGCCTTACGAAGCAGTGCGCGGCGGCGAGTACGCCTCGGACCAAATCCACTGCCGTCATGCTCAGGTGGACGTTGTTAAGTCCCAATTCCTGTATCACCTCCGCCGTATGGCGATGGCCCGTCGGCGCGTAAGCGCGCACAGAGCCGCTCTTTTCAGGATGGTGCGAGCCGGGATTGACGATCGCGCCGCTCTCGGAGGAGCCGGTTTTCACATCCACAATGACCGGCTTCTCGGCGTCGAGCAGGCCCGCTTGCACGAGTGGCCACAGGGCCAGAGTGCTGGCGGTGGCATTGCAGCCCACACCGCTGATATGGCGCGCAGTCTTCATCGCCTCGCGTTGTAACTCGGGCAAGCCATACACAAACTGACCAAGGTACTGCGGCGCAGTATGCACCTTACCGTACCACTTCGCGTACAGCGCGGCGTCGCGCAAACGAAAATCCGCAGAGAGATCGACGATCTTCGGCGCGAGCTGCATATACGTGTCAATCTTCTTTTGCGATTCGCCGTGCGGCAAACAGAGGAACAACACGTCGCACGGCTGCAACGCTTGCTGACCGACGAACTGCAACTGCGTGCGCTTGCGGAGGTTGGGGTGATGCTGAAAGACGTACTCACCCGCTTTGCTCTCGGAAGTGGCTTGTACCACCTCGACCTGCGGATGGAAGAGCAACAGCCGCAACAGCTCGCCTCCGGTGTAGCCGCTAGCCGCGACAATCGAGGCTTTGAGCTTCGTCATCGGTTTATCTCTCGCAAAGCTCGCCAAGGGTTCTTTTGCGAGCTTTGCGTGCTTAGCGAGAGAGTCATTCCGGGAACTCGCGCGGCACGGGATGGTAGTGGCCTTTGAACTCGGCCTTGTGCTTGCCTACCTCAATCACGTAATCGATCATAATGCCGGGGATATCCACGCCGGTGGCGGGCACGGTGGAGTGAAACTCCATCGTGTGATTGACTTCGTTGATCAGTAAGCCTCGGTCGGGATCTTCGAGCAAGTCAATCGCCAGAACACCGCCGCCGACTGCCTGCGCCGTCTGCTGGCAGATGGCATGCAGTTCGGGTGTCACCGGGCAAACGGACGCTTTCCCACCGCGCGCGGTGTTAGTGATCCAGTGCGGCGAATGGCGATAGATCGCCACTATCGTTTGCTCGCCCACGACAAAAGCGCGGATGTCGCGCCCCGGCTTTTCGATGAGTTCTTGAATGTAGAAGATGTTATGCTGATAGTTGCCGAGCGACTCGCGATGTTCGAGTACGGCTTCGGCGGCGTCGCGGTCGTTGATCTTCGACACCATCCGCCCCCACGAACCGATGACGGGTTTGAGAACGACCGGGTAGCCGAGTTCTTCCATCGCCTCGATAGCGCTCTCCGGGGTGAAGGCTACGCGGAGTTTGGGCTGCGGCACGCCAGCCTTGTGCAGCGCGGCGGAAGTCCACAACTTGTCGCCGCAGGTGTCGGCGACGGCGGCGGTGTTCACGGTCGGGATGCCCCAGGCGTTGAGCACCTTGCACGCATACAGTCCGCGCCCGTAGCTGATGCTGCGCTCAAGCACCACGTCGTACTGCGCCCACTGGCCTTGATCTTCGAGCGAGAACTGGACCTCTCGGTCATCGAGCCGGTCGTAATCAACGCCGCGCTTCTCCAAGGCCTCAAACAGCCACTTCTCTTCAACACGGACGCGGGAGTAGAGGACGCCGACTTTCATTTTCAATTACCAATTGCGGTAATTTATTATTTGCAATTGGTTATTCTCCCCAGTCCTCGGCTTCCTGCGGCGCAAGAGTCAGCGTGAGGGGTTCAACAGCGGTCACTTCGAGGTCTACGCCGCAATCCGGGCAGACGACGATTTCGCCTTCCATGACGTTGCTGAGGCTGAGCGTACCTTCACATTCAGGACAGACGGCAGAAGTGGTGGTCGTGGGCATCATGCTATTCTCCATTCAAAAAAGAAAGCCTCTCACGGCGAGAGGCCTTCCGGTTTACGAGTTGGGTGTGTCCGTGCTAAGCATCAGCGACCCACGCGCAATAATCCGAAGGCCTCGTTAGGCTTCTTCGGCAGACGACGCGCGCGCTTCAACTCACAGAATTGATTCATTACTCGCCATTATCCCAGCGGAGTTCAAATCGTCATCATGTAATGTGCAAAGTATTTTGAGGGTGTGATTGGGCGGATTGTGGCAACGGATGCTGGCAGCGGGCCATCCACTGCCGATATCATCCGTTCATCCGTTGCCGCAGCTCCGCGATTTGCCGCCGCACACTTTCAGGACTCGTGCCGCCCGCCACATTCCGGCGCTCCACCGCTGCACGGAAATCCCACATCGCACTCACATCTGATTCAAAGACCGCACTGAAACCCTGCAATACCTCTAGCGGCAAGACCCCTTCATCCCTCATCCTTCCACCTTCATCTTTTACGATGCGTCCGACAATGTGATGCGCCTCGCGAAACGGCACGCCCTTGCGCACGAGGTAGTCGGCCAACTCGGTGGCGAGCAATGGGGTGTCGAGCGCGGCCCGCATGCGATCGGCGTTCACGGTCATGGCGGCGATGCAGCCAGCGAGCACCGGCAGCATCACGTTCAGTGTGTCGAACGCGGCGAAGACTGGCGGTTTGTCCTCCTGCAAGTCTTTATCGTAAGCGGAGGGGAGGCCTTTGAGCGTCGTCATCAATCCGGTGAGCGCCCCGAGGAGTGTGCCGGCCTTGCCCCGTGCAAGTTCGAGTATGTCGGGGTTTTTCTTCTGCGGCATCAGACTCGAACCCGTGGAGTACGAGTCGGCGATGGTCACGAAACCGAACTCGGCGGTGGAGTAGAGGATGAGGGCCTCGGCGAGGCGGCTGAGATGCGTGCCGAGCAGCGCGGCGTTGAACAGAAACTCAGCGGCGAAGTCGCGGTCGGCGATGGCATCGAGGCTGTTCTCGCTTGCTCTCGCGAAACCAAGTTCGACTGACAGTTGGGCACGATCTATGTTGTACGCAGTGCCGGCGAGAGCCGCGCTCCCCAACGGGCACACACTCGCCCGCTCGCGCGCCGCCGTCCATCGGTCAACATCCCGCTCAATCGCCCACGCATGTCCCATCAACCAATGACCAAAGGTGATGGGCTGCGC
>JBQTJD010000152.1:0-2283 GCA_052387475.1 Anaerolineales bacterium
CGGCAATCCAATCGCGGCCCATCATCCAGTTGCGCATCTGCACGGCGGGCGCGGCGAGGCTGGTCTCCGGCTGCGTCATGCCCGCCCAGGCGAAGGTGAGTTGTCGGTTCTTCACCAGCGCGGTCAAATCGTTGCGCGCTTCGGGGTGTGTGTCCCAGAAATGTTTGACGAACGCCACCTGCTCAAGCGCGTAACGAAAGCGCGGCTCGGCCTTGGCCATACGGATGGCGCTGAGGATGTTGTTGTTCGAGCGCCGGCTGTAAACGTCGAAGGTCTCGTGCCAGTCTGTGTCCCAATGCGAGAAGGGGACGATGAAGGCCACGCGCTCGGCGTTGGCGATGAGGGCTTCGGTCTCGGCATCAAACGTGCCGTAGCTCATCACCGGCGTCGGTGACGGAATGGGAGTTGGGGTGCTACAAGAGGAGAGGAAAACAAGGAAAGAAAGGAAAAGAGGGAAATAGCGCGACATGCCACGCTTTCCCTCTTTTCCCCAGTTTCCCTCATTTCCTGCTTTGCCTGCCATCACCATATGACGAGGCAGGTTTCAGTGCGGCGGACGCCCACGGCGCCCGCGATGCCTTCGGTAATTCAGCGGCCGAGTTGTATGAGATCGGGGCTTTCCACGAAGGCGATCAGGTCGTAACGCCCGGTGGTGACGTTGACCTGCTTGACGACTGATCCTTCCAACTCCATGTGCGCCAACTCTTTTACGAGGTCTTGCACCCGCGTCGGCTCGGCCTCGATGAGGACGTAAGCTTGAATCATATTTGAGTAGTCTCCATTGTCATTGCGGTGGGGCCGGGGAGCAGGGTGCAGTGGAGTAACTCACCCTTGCGCCCCAGCACCCCGGCTCCCCCGCTTGTGTTTGACTTCACCCGGAAGTCCATGCTTTACCCTCAGGTGAACGTCATCAACGGCGCGGCGCCGGTGGCGGCGATGGCGTCGAGTTGTGACTGGACGCGCTTGACCGAGTCGGCCAGCGGAAACATCTTTTTGCTCACCTGCATGTCGGCGTCGGTGGAGAGTGGATGCCAGAACACGCCGTCGAGATTCACGGTGACTTCCGGCACGAGGTTGGCCATGCCCAGTTCGATACCTTCCTTCGAGTAGCCGCGCTTGGCGAGCGGGCGCATGAAGTGGTCTTCATCCGGGATGCCGAGCGAGCGATGGAATTCGCAGATTTTGTCGAGATGGCCGGTGTTGGCTGGCGTCTCGGTGGAGGAGAGCCGCACGCGGAAGCCGCGCGCCTGCAGCAGTTTGATTCCATCCACCGCTTTTTGCCACGTGCCCGCGCCCCGATATGCATCGTGATGCTCCGGCACACCACCGTCGAGGCTCACTTGAATGATGAGGTTGTCGTTGTTGATTTCAACCAACCGGTCAATGCGAGTCTTCTCCGCGCCGGGCAGCCGTTGGCCCAGCAGCATCGCATTCGTCAGCACCGAGGTCTTCACGCGCGCCGACGAGTACGCCAGCATGTCGTAAATGTCATTGAGCAGAAACGGCTCGCCGCCGGTGAAGAAGATGTGGTCGAAGCCGAGCGCCACGGCCTCATCCACCAACTGCTTGACGTTGTTCAGCCCGATGGCGCGGCGAGGCACGTTGGGGCCGGACTTCGCCACGCAATACGAGCAGCGCAGGTTGCAGTCGTAGTTAGTGTAAATCCACAGCTTCCACTGGAACGCTGTGGACGAATCGGCGGTGCGGGGTTCGGGGACTGGGACGGTCATGGGCACGGATGAAGGCGTAAAGTAGAAGGATGTTACCTCAGCGCGACTGATCTCGTGAATTTTGCGGCGCTGGCTTTGCCGTAACCCAAGCGATAACCGAAGGCAAGCGCCACCGCCGCGCCGAGGCCATCTCGGTCAGTCCCAACAACGCGCCGACGACCACAAACAGTGCGACGACGACCGGCCCCGTCCAGCGCCACAACTCCGCCATCCAATCAATCGCGCGCACTTCGGCCCGGTTCGGCGATTGCGCCGACAGGAACTCGACCTCCGCCGCGTCGAGGCCCGACCCGCGCTCACCCGTTCCGCCGGACGAGGCCGCCGATGAAACTGACCCGACCGCCAGCGTAGTCGGACTCTCCGTCGGCGACTCAGTCGGCGCTTCGGTCGGAACTTCTGTCGGCTGCTCGGTGGGCGCGGTCGTCGGCAGCGGTGTCGCCGAGGGCGCCGTTGTGAGTGTAGGCGCGGTCGTTGCGGTGGGCGGCGGGTTAGTGGGTTGCTCGGTCGGCTGTTCGGTGGGCTGAGCTGTCGGCGGAATCGCTGTTGATGAAGG
>JBQTJD010000153.1:0-4186 GCA_052387475.1 Anaerolineales bacterium
GCGGGCATTTACCGCATGGAATGGCGCAGGTTTTTGCTTTTCACCACCCTGGGCACGACGTTGTGGAATCTCTTATTGATGGGCGCCGGCTGGTGGCTCGGCTCACGTTGGCGCGAGTTGTTACTCCTCATCAAGCAATATGAACAAGGGGTATGGATTGTATTGCTCGTAATCGGGTTGGGTTTTGTCTTGACGCGGCTCAATGCCCGCCGGCGTGTTTCCGAAAAACCGCGCGAAGTCAGCGGCGATCCCCCTTAATGCCGCCGCCGTCGTTCCCGGCCCCCTTGCCAGAAACTCGCCCGCTCTCGTGAGGCTGAGAGCGTGCCTGCGCCCGCACTGTTTGGGGTGAGATGGGCGCCTATCTGCATAAACGCCCGGAAGGCAGATTTTGTGGAAGAGACGCATTGACCCGGCATCACTGGCGGGCCTGATGATATTGTGCGCGAGTAGCCGATTTCAACCTTGATGCGCGACAATCACGGCTTCACTGTCTGCTGAGGCATCGGACACGCGTTGCGCCATTTGAGTCAGGGCATAGCGCGCAGCAGGCGGGTAAGCGGTCGAGTTCTTCCCCCACCACGCGGCCAGCGCTCCCGTGATAATGGGCGTCGCAAATGACGTGCCCGCCCACCATGCCAATCCGGTCTTGTTCGCGACATACTCGACCTCGCCGGCGCTAGTCCGCACTGGGAAGTCATCCAGGTATGCTCCCAGCAACCCGTTGCCCTCGCCCGGCTCCCCACCGATGGTCATGAAACCGGCGTTGAGCGGATCATCGGCCAGGTTTGAATACGACGCTGGCTGGAAGCTTCCGGCATCCTGCGGGATGTCTTTCGGTAGGGCGCCGACGCCCACCACATTGGCGAACGCAGCTGGGAAGCGAGCCTCCGGACGCGCCCCGGTGGCCGTGCCGTGCCCATTCGTGTCGCGGTCATTCCCGGCAGCGGCTACCACCACGACGCGCGTATCGCTCGCCAGTTGACCAAAGATTTCCCGGATCGCGGAGGTGGTGTAATGGATAAAGCTGTCAGTGCGCCACGCGTCGGGGTAGCCGGGCGCCCGATGGCGCGCACTGCGCGGCAAGTTGAGCATCAGGCTGGCGTTGATGATCAGCGGTCGTGTGAAATCGTGTTCCCGCAACGCGCGTCCGAGGCCGTCGGCGATGGTCTGCCATGAGCCGATGCCCCACGGGTTGAGCACCTCGTGCAAATGCAGTTTGGCGCCAGGTGCAACCGTGTGGATCAGCCCAGCGATGAACAACCCGTGATCGGCCATGCGGGATGGAGCGTCGGCCAGGCTGTAGTGGATTTGCCACAACTCGGCTTCTGACATGGGATGCACTGTGAGCGGGCCATCCGACGCCAGCAGTTTTTCGAGCAGCGGGTTCTCTCCGGCCTGGTGCTCACGCCAGAAATGATACGCCTGCACGCGCGCATGCAAGCCGGGCGCCGTGTCCAGAATGGCCACATCTACGCCTTCGCCCAATGGTTTCCCGTTGGATTGCAGTTCCGGATTTTGCGGAAATTGAACACGCAATGCGGTAACCCGCTGGGCGACGGGAACTTGCGCCTGCACCGGCCATGCGCCCGGGCCGCCGGTGCCTGTCATATGAAAGGCGCTGCTCATCAACCAATCCGGCGTCGCCGAGAGCAGGGAGGCTGCCGGGCGATTGTCGGAGGCGGCTTCCGTTGTGATGGCTTTCGGTTCGCCGCGCAACGCCTCGCTCTGGTGCCAGTCATGAATCTGGCCGAAGAAGTCGGCCTCCTCCATCGTCGAGGCGCGCTGATCGACCTGGTCGGCGCCGAGGAGCGAATACGCCCAGCCGCTGCCATCGCCAACACCGGAAAGCGTACACACAGTCTGATGCTCGATGGGAGGCTGGAGGCGACCCGCCCAGGCGTTACTGTTGGCCTCCTCGCTCAGAAATGTATTGGCCCAATGCGTCAGCGTCTCCGCGGCCACTTCAGGGTGATGCTTCAGGCACAACACCGTGCGGCCCGGGCGAAAGTATTGCATTGACGAACTGGGGTTAGATTGTTCGGACATATTCACTCTCCCGTGTTGGATGAGACTCTCAATCAGGTTGACGATAGTGGGCCGGGATTGCCGATGAGTTGAAACGCGCCCCAAAAGGCCGGATGCAGTTGCGGCGCCTCAGCCAGTTCGGCCAGTTGCGCGCTGCGTAAGGCGGCGGCTTTGGAAGCACAGTTCTGCAACGCGTGGTAGAAGCGGGTCATCAAGCGATAAGCGATCTCATCGACCACCGGCCACAGGCTGAGGACGAGCGCCCCGGCCCCCGCATACAAGAATCCACGCCCCAGCCCGATCAACTCATCACCGCCCGAAACTTTGGCCTGCCCGGTTTCACAGGCGCTGAGTGTAACGAGTTCGTAGCTGAGATCGTGTTGAAAGAGATCATCGGCGAGCACCTGCCCCTCAGCCAGATAAACGTATGAAAGGTCAGGTTTGTCGAGCCGATATTCGCCGTGAGCGGCGATGTGCAGAATCTGGGTGGGGGTCGCCCGCAAGGTTGCCAGCGTCGCGGCGGCCTCGCTGAACAACTCGCCACCAAAGGTTTGCTGAACCATGCGCGCTTCTGTCTGTGTAAACAAAAGACGACCATCCCAGGCATGAGCGAGGGTCAACGCGCCGGGCGGCCGCGCCGGCGCTGGTTGCGTCACCAGACTGGCCGCCGGCAGGCTGACGACTTCAAGCACTTCGATCAAGTACTGCTCGCCATCCCACAACAAGTGAAAGGGCACGTAGTGCAATAAACCATGCGGCACGATGAGCACGCGCCGCCAACCGCGCCCCGGCTCGAGCAGTGGTGCGAGCAAATATTGATGAAGCAGATGCAAGGCGCGTCGAGCGCTGTTCAACAAACGCTGTTGGCCGGGGGAGGCAGGCCCGAGTTGCGCTGCGGCTCGCAAATTCTGGCGCACTTGTTCAGTCCAGCGTCGAATGTCGGCCAGCGCTGCTGGGAGCCGCTCGGCGACGACGGCATTGCGGCTGACCACAAACGCCGACACCGCTTCCAGATCGATATGAAACTCAATCAAAACCGTATCGGCTTCCAGGCCGGCCTGAATTTGAGCCACACCCACGGTGGGCACCGGGTCAATTCGGCGGCGGCCATTGCGGTAATACAGTTCCTCGGTGATGCGCCGGAGTTGGCGGTCGCGCTCGGCCAATTCAACCAGCGCAGTTTGCGGCGCAATGGCCCGTGGGTCCGTCTCCGTTTTGGCCGTACCGTGCGCAAGGTGGTCATACCACTGAAGTTGCCCCCGCACTTCCTCATACTGGCGTAACAGGTCGCGACTCAATTCGTCATCCTGCGACCACGTTAGCCGATCGCGATTAGCCAGATAGCCCAACAGCACCTGCGCTTTTGAAAGCTCCAACGCTTCAAACGCCCGCTCAACATCGCCCAGTTGCCAGTACAGGGCCACCAGCCGGCGCGGGGCCTCGGCTTTGTCGGCCAGAAAGCCGGGCCGCAAGGTAATGGTGAGATTGCGCTGCACGCGTTCCGTGGTGGCGGCGGCCGCGCGGTAGTAACGGATAGCACGGCGCAACTCGCCCACGGCTTCGGCGCAGCGGCCCAAAAGCACGTAGGCGGAATAGCGCAGCGCTGCCACATTGAAGCGCCGGGCAAAGTCTAGCGGCGCTTGCGCCAATGCTTCGGCGGCGGCATAGTCTTGCGCTGCCCAGGCGGCCTCACTTTCGAGCAATTGGGCTTGCATGTGATTGAGCGGTTGCTCACCAGCCTCGAAGCGCAGGGCCGCAGCCTGTGCGATGCGTCGCGCCGTCATCACGTCACCGAGACGCAGCGCGATGTGGCCGCGCCGTAAACTGATCGCAGCCACCCACAAGTCAGCGCCCAGAGTCTGGAAAATCTGCTCCGCCTCAGCCAGCCGGGTTTGCGCTTCAACATACTGTCCCAGTTCAGCCTCGGCGGTGGCCAGATCCGCCAGGGCCTGTGCCAGCCAAAAATCATCCGCCTGCTTGCGAAACTCGCGCACCACTTCTTCCGAAAGCTCGCGCGCCTCGGCGTAACGGCTCAAATTCAAGTAACACTCCGGCATGTGCCACTTGAGCCGCGTCGCCTCGGTCGGGTCGAGGTCGTGCACCAGGTTGAGGGCTTCATGCAGGAGCTGCAGGGCCCGGCGGTAGTGGCCCTGTTTTTGCA
>JBQTJD010000154.1:0-1505 GCA_052387475.1 Anaerolineales bacterium
AAGCCCGGCGGCACGGTGGGCGGCATCGCGCGCACGGCTGAAATGGGTATGGGCACGCTGGAATTGGCATGGGTGCGGAGCGTACGTGTCTCGGAGGAGAAGTGCGCGGAGATCAAAGCTACTGGCCAGCAGCATAATATCGCGCTCTCAGTACATGCGCCGTACTTCATCAACTTGAATGCGGATAGCGAGGAGTGGCCGAAGAGCCGCAAGCGCTTGATGGACGCCGCGCACTACGGCAACCTGGCCGGGGCCACCGACATCATCTTCCACCCCGGCTCGTACTTTGGCCGCGACCCGAAGGAAGTGCTGCAAATCGCGGTGCCGCGCCTGCGCGATTGTGTGAAGGCGCTGCGCGATGATGGAAACCCTGCCATTTTGCGTCCGGAGACGCTGGGCAAAAGCGCGATGCTCGGCTCGCTGGAAGATACGCTGGTGATGGCGGCGGAGATCGAGGGCGTGCTGCCGTGCATTGACTTCGCCCACCTGCACGCGCGCCCTGGCGATGGCTCGGCCAACAGCTACGACGAGTGGGCGGCGATGCTCAAGCTGGTGAAGAAGCGCCTCGGCGCGGGGGCGCTCAAGACGCTGCACATCCACCTCTCCGGCATCGAGTACGGGCCGAAGGGCGAGAAGAACCACGTCACGCTGGCCGACTCAGACCTGAAATACAAAGACTTCTTCCGCGCGCTGCACGACCACAAATGCGCGGGCCGTGTGCTGTGCGAAAGCCCGATCATGGAAGAGGATGCGCTGGTGATGAAGAAGACGTGGGAAAAGCTCGTGAAGCGTGATGCGTGAAATGTGATCTTCACAGTTCAACGGTCTTGGCCGCTGACCGAACCTGTGATCGGAACGCATCACGTTTCACGTTTTACGCATTACGGATTCCACACCAGCACGTATCTCCCCCTCGTCGAGTCCGAAGTTGCTGTGTACAGGTACGTCGCGCCGTCGAGCACAATCACATCCGCGTGGCCGACGCCGATGTTGCCGGGCACGTCCATCAGCAACGGGTTGCCCTTGAACTTCTGCCACGGCCCACCGAGTTGCGTCGTGCGCGCCAGGCCGAGCGTGAACTGATCGGTGCCCCGCATCCCCTCGTAGAACATGTAGTAACGGTGGCCGACTTTCAGCACCTCGGCGGATGAGATGATGTGAAAGTCGAAGTATGGATTCATGTCGGCGCTGATGGTGTCGGTGCGGCCATACACGCTCGCCCCAGTAAACAGCGGGTTGTTCGCGCACAGCCGCATCCCCGCCGTGCCTTTTGCTATCGGGCCGGAGAAGCAGCCCATGTGCGCCGGGCTTTTGCCCATACCGATGAAGACGTACAACGTCCCGCCCTCCACGTACAAGCCGGGCGGCGCACCAACAAGGCATTCGTAGTGGTCGGGCAGCAGCGGAAAGGGCTTGATGCGTTGATACCAGTTACAGTACGCCTCACTCAACTTCCAAACGCCGGTGCCCTCCACGCGCTGCGACGTTGACCAGTTCAAGCCGTC
>JBQTJD010000155.1:0-4996 GCA_052387475.1 Anaerolineales bacterium
GGCGATCTTCCGGCGTGGGGCGGTGTGGCCGGCCATCCTCCCCGGCGGCCTCATCCTCCTCATCAACGCCTATTACTACGCTGGCGAAAAACTTGAGCTGTATCTCGCGGCTTACCTGGTGCTGGCGCTGTTGTTGCTCACGCGCATGAGTCTGCTGCTGCGCGAGAAGGAATGGCGGGCGGCCCGCGTCGCCTACTCCGCCGATGCGCGCTTTGAATTTCTGCGCGCCGGGCTGGCAGCGGCGATGGTGGTGGTGGCGCTGGCGTGGTTCGGGCAACAGGTCACCGTGGCCTCGGCCTCGCCGACTGCGGCGGCAGCGTGGGAGCGCGTGAACGGCACGTGGAGCACGGTGCGCGAAAACTTCGAGCGGCTATTCAACGCGGTGCGCAACCCAAATCTCGCAGCCAACGATTTCTACGGCGACACACTCGTGCTCAGCGGCGCGACCTCGCTCAGCGAGCGCCTGATCATGGATGTGAAAGTCGCCGCCGTGCAAGATCCCAAACAGCCAGCCATCGAATCCGAAGATCCGCTGCCCCCCATCGCCCGGCTGTATTGGCGGGGCAAAGTCTATCAAGAGTATTCCAGCGACAGCGGGTGGAGCGAGGGCAACGCATTGGAGTTTCGTGAGCAGGAGCCGAACCGCCCATCCAGCCTCCGCATCGGCGCCTACCGGTTGCGGCGCGATGTCAACGTGACGGTCGCCTCACACCTCGACGCGGTCAGCCTGTTGTACGTGCTGCCTCAGCCGCGCAGTGTGGATCGCGCCACGACGTTTGCCACCTTCCTCTCCGCCGAGGGCATCACCGACCCGGCCTCGGTGCGCGCCCAAAGCATCCTCACCGGCGAGGATCGCCAGTATCAAGTCGTGTCGTCCATCTCCGTCGCCGATATTCAAAGCCTGCGACTGGCCGGGACGAATTATCCGGAATGGGTGCGCGCGTTGTTTCTGCAAGTGCCCGACGGCGTCACCCAGCGCACGCGTGATCTGGCGAAGCGGATTGTGGCCGACGCCAACGCGACCACGCCGTTCGAGCAGGCGCAAGCCATCACCGATTGGTTGCGTGAGAATATCACGTACGATACGGAGATCGGCGATCTGCCGGTAGGCGCTGAGCCGATTGACTGGTTCCTCTTCGAAGGCCGGCGCGGTTTCTGCAACTATTACGCCACCGCCGAGGTGTTGTTGCTGCGCTCGCTCGGCATCCCCGCGCGGCTGGCGGTCGGATTTTCGCAAGGTGAGTTCGATACCCAAACCGGCTTTTATCACGTGCGTGAGCGCAACGCGCACGCCTGGCCGGAGGTCTATTTCCCCGACTACGGCTGGATTGAATTCGAGCCGACGGCCAACGAGCCGCCGCTCGTGCGCCCCGACCGCAACACCATCGCCGATACAAACGACGACGTGCCTGAGCTGGCCGCCGTCCCGACACCGTTTTTCAACGATGACGAATCGCAGTCTCCGGAGACCGCCGCGACGACAACGGTGATTGACTGGGCCGTCATCGCGCAGTGGGCGACGAATGCCGGCGTCATCCTGGCCGTGCTCAGCGTGCTAGCGCTCATCGCCGTGCTGCTGTTGCTGCGCTTCAACCTTATTGGATTGGAGAGTCTGGGCCGGCCGGGGCAACAGCTTTTAAGTTGGATGGGACGCGCGTTTCCCTCGGCGGTCACACGGGCCTATGTGGAGTTGGAACGCGCCGCGCGCTGGCTGGGCCTGCGCTTGCCCGAACATCTCACCCCGCACGAACGGGCCTCGGCGCTCAACGGCGCGTTGCCGGACACGCAATCCGCGGTGGACACCATCACCGCGCACTACGTGCATGAGCAATACAGCCCGCGACCCGAGACCGCCGACGGGCCGACGGCGCTCAATGCCTGGCGCAACATCCGCGCGACCGTGTGGCGTGAGGGCGTAGGCCGCTTCTTCCGCCGCTGGCTGGAGGATGATTGGAGCCGGGCCATGCTTGCTACACGGAAGGGTGACCCGCCGGATGGTCACGCCGAACCATCCGGCAAGCGCAGTTGGAACGGCAGCCTCAACGGCCGCGAAAACGGCCGACATTAAAATCGGGCGGCCCGAACAAAAACTGAACACCGTTTGGTCTGGCGCTTGACCGAAAGCCGGAGTACCCTGAGGCTCAGGGTACTCTTTTTTGGCGGAGAGCCTCATGCCCACGCAGACCCAGCACGGATACCTCCTCCTCGCGGACATCTCCGGCTACACCTCCTATCTGGCCGGGGTCGAACTCGATCACGCGCACGAAATCCTGACCGAATTATTGGAGATCATCGTCACCCGGTTCGAGGCCGTGCTTACTATCGTCAAGCTGGAAGGCGATGCGGTGTTTGCGTATGCGCCGGAGGCCAAACTGCCACGCGGCGAGACGCTGCTGGAATTGCTGGAAGTCACCTACGCCGCTTTCTGTGACTGCCGCGAGGCCTCGCACCGCCGCACAACGTGCGAGTGCAAAGCGTGCCGCGCCATCCCCACTCTTGATTTGAAGTTCCTGGCCCATCACGGCGATTACATGTTGCAGCGCGTCAGCCACATCACCGAGTTGCTCGGCTCGGATGTTAACCTCGTCCATCGTCTGCTCAAGAATCACGTCAGTGAGGTGACCGGCTGGAAAGCCTATGCCCTCTTTACCGAGCGGGCGCTGGAGCACATGGGCGTACGGCCCGAAGGCTTGCACACGCAGCCCGAGGCGTACGAGCATCTGGGCGAAGTGACCACGCATAGCTTGAATCTCAAAGCGCGCTATCAAGCAATCACTGACGCGCGGCGTCTATTCATCAGCGCGGAGGCCGCCGACCTGGTGGTGGTTCAGGATTTTCCCGCGCCGCCGCCCGTGGTGTGGGAATGGCTGAGTGACCCCAACCTGCGCAATGTCTGGACCGCCGGGCATGGGGCGGTGTGGTCGGTGGGTGCGCGTCCCGAGGGCCGCACCGGGGTCGGCGCACGCAACCACTGCGCCCATGGAGGGAGCGAGGCGGTCGAGACTATTCTGGATTGGCGGCCGTTCGACTACTACTCGTTTGAAACGTTGGATCGTGGCATGGTACAACTTGAGACCATGCAACTGGAGCCGCTGCCCGATGGGCGTGGTACTCGCCTTCATGATCACATTCAATGGAAAACGGACCTGCCGCGCTGGCTGCGCCGCCCGTTGTTGAACTTCATGATGAACGGCATGATGAAGTATGACCAGATGCTCGCCAATGCGGCCCGGATGCTGGGCGAAGAGTTCGCGCGCCAAAAAGCCGAAGCAGCCCCGGCAGCTGTGGACGCCACCTGATGCGTCGTATAATGCGCCCATGAGCGCGGTCAACGCTACCACCCAGCACGGCTACCTCGTCATCGCCGATATTTCCGGCTACACGGGTTTCATCGCCAGCACCGAGTTGGAGCACGCGCAGGCCATCATCAGCGAGTTGCTCGAACTGATCCTCAGCCGCCTCACGCCAACCCTCAGCCTCTCCAAACTCGAAGGCGACGCCGTCTTCGTGTACGCGCCTGAAAGCCGGCTGCCGCGCGGCGAGACGCTGCTCGAACTGATCGAATCCACGTACTGCGCCTTTCGTGATCGGGCGGAGGCCGTGCATCGCCGCACGACATGCACGTGCAGGGCTTGTCGGGCTATCCCGATGCTCGATCTCAAGTTTATGGCCCATCACGGCGATTACGTGGTGCAGAGCGTGGCGGGCATCCACGAGATGGCCGGCTCAGATGTCAACCTCGTGCACCGTCTGCTGAAGAATCACGTCGGCGAGGTAACTGGTTGGCGGGCGTATGCGCTTTTCACCGAGCCTGGCTTGGAGCACATGGGCCTGCGACCGGAGGGCATGCACGTGCAATCGGAAGCGTATGAGCATCTCGGCGCAGTCAACACCTTCAGCCTCGATCTGCGCGAGCGGCACAAGGTCTTGAGCGAGCAGCGCCGTGTCGTCGTTGAGCCGGAAGATGCCATGATCACGTTCGCCCACACCGTGCCCGCGCCGCCGCCCGTGGTGTGGGATTGGCTCAACGACCCGCACAAGCGGGCGCAATACACCTTTCAGCCGGGCCTGGAGTTCCGATCTATTTTGCGCGTGCGGGGCCGCACGGCGGTCGGCGCGCGCAATCACTGCGTCCACGGCAAAGATGTAGCCATGGTGGAAGACGTCCTCGACTGGAAGCCGTTCGAGTATTCCACGGTCGTGCAGAAATTCATGGGCTTCTCCATGTGGCTGACCTGCCAGTTGACCCCGACGGCGGAAGGCGGCACGCAGTTGACCGGCTTCATCAACGGCACGGCGCCCGTGCCCGGCTTCCTCAGCCGGCCGGTGTTCACGTTGATGCTGACGCGGGTGTATCCGATGACAAAACTTTTCGAGAACATGTGCCGCTGCATCCGCGAGTCACTACCCGTCGCTGAGCCGCTGGCCGAAGCCGCCGCGGTATCCGCCTGAGACGATGGCACTCCAAAACGCGGCGCTAAGCGAAGCGACTCTCACGCAGCACGGCTACCTCGTCCTCGCCGACATCTCCGGCTACACCTCCTACCTGGCCGGGGTCGAACTCGACCATGCGCACGAAATCCTCACCGACCTGCTCACCACCATTGTCACCCGGTTCAAGACCACGCTGCGGATCGTGAAACTGGAGGGCGACGCCGTCTTCGGCTACGTGCCCGAGGCGCTTATGCAACGCGGCGAGACCTTGCTGGAACTGCTCGAAGCCACGTACACGGCCTTCCGCGACCGGCGCGAATCCGCGCACCGCCGCACGACGTGCGAGTGCAACGCCTGCCGCAACATCGCCACGCTCGATCTCAAGTTCTTCGTCCATCATGGCGATTACGTCGTGCAGGATGTGACCGGCATCAAAGAACTCGTCGGGTCAGATGTCAACCTCGTGCACCGGCTGATGAAGAATGGCATCAGTCAAACGACCGGCTGGAAGGCGTATGCCCTCTTCACCGAAGAGGGGCTGGAGCACATGGGCGTGCGCCCC
>JBQTJD010000156.1:0-5515 GCA_052387475.1 Anaerolineales bacterium
TCAACGCTCGCGTCGCTTGGCGCTGATGGCGAAATCCCCGGCAGGATCATCGGCGGAGTAAGTTCGCCGCTGAGGATGTGCGCGAAGAGCGCAGCGGTCTCCGGTTCAGGCGGCACGTCCAGCTCGGCGGCCCGCGCCTCGGCGCAGGCTTGATACTGGCGCAGAGCGTCGTGGCGGCGGCCCGCCAGCGCATAGGTGCGCATCAACTCACGGTGTGCGGCTTCGTCGGCGCGGTCGCGTGCCAGCAACGGCGTCAGCGCGGCGATGGCGCGATGGAAGTCGCGGGCCTCGCGACAGCCTCGGGCCAGGGCCAGTTGGCCCTCGCGCTGCAACCTGCGGAGCGCCTCGCGCGGGGCGGCTGCCCAATCAGCGTAAAACTCATCAGGGAGAAGGTCGCCGGAGTAAAGGCGGAGGGTGGACTCGAGATCAGAGATCGGAGGCGGAGGATTGGAGACAGCCAGGCTAACCTGCTTTTCAAATTCAGCCGCGTCCACCCAAACGGAGTTGTGCAGGGTGAGCGTACCGTCTTCAAAGGCGAGGGTGGCTCCGGCGGCGTCGGGGCCGAGGGCGTGATCAAGAGTCTGGCGCAAGACGTGCAGCGTGCGGTAGAGGTTGTTCGCGCCTGAGGCAGTGTCGGAGTCCGGCCAGAGGTAATCAATCGCCTCGTCTTTGAGCAAACGGCGGCTCAGAGCGAGGCGTTGCAGCAGCGCGGCGGCCTTGCGGCGGGGCCAATCCGGGGCGCGCAGAATCTTTTCCCCTCGAATCACCTCAAAACGGCCAAGCAGATGAATGCGGATCATGACCGGCAGGCCGCTATAGAAAATTCGGAATGTGGCTATTGTACTCGGAAAGCGAAGCCGAAGGAGCAACTTCGCCTCAGGTTGTCATGACTTCCAATCACCCAAGCCTGAGACGATGGGCACAAGCAACAAACGACGTGGTGGACGATGCATCGCGTTTGGCGACAGCGACCACCACGCCGTAAATGAAGCGCGTGAGCCAGTTACCGCTCAACCGGCACGCCGATGGAACTCCCCCACTCCGTCCACGAGCCATCATAGTTGCGCACGTTCGGGTAGCCCAGCAAATACTTGAGCACGTACCACGTGTGCGACGAACGCTCGCCGATGCGGCAATAGGCGATGATTTCCTTATCGGGTGTGAGGCCCTGACCGCCGTACAGCGCGCTCAGGTCCGCCGCCGATTTGAACGTGCCATCTTCGCGCACCGCCTGGCCCCACGGGATGTTGCGCGCTCCGGGGATGTGGCCGCCGCGCTGCGCGCCCTCCTGCGGCAAATTCTCCGGCGCGAGCAGTTCGCCGCTGAACTCCTTCGGCGAGCGCACATCCACCAGCCCGTGACCGGCCTTGCCTAAGCTATCGAGCACGAGCGACCGCAGAGCGCGCAGCTTCGCATCCGGGTCTTTGGCCCGATAGGTGGTACGCGCCAGCGTGGGCGCTTCGGTCGTGAGCGGGCGGCCTTCATCCAGCCACTTCTTGCGCCCGCCGTTCATCATGCGCGCGTCGGCGTGCCCGTACAGCTTAAGCAGCCAGAAGGCGTAGGTGGCGAACCAGTTGTTGTTGTCGCCGTACAAGATCACGGTCGTGTCGTTGGCGATGTCGGATCGGCCGAGCAACTCCTCCACGCCGGCTTTGTCCGGGATGTCGCGGCGGATGGGCTGTTGCGTATCCTTCTTCCAGTTCCAGCCACTGGCGCCGGGGATGTGGCCGGAGTCGTAAGCCGTGGTGTCCACATCCACTTCGACCAGTCGAACCTTCGGGTCATGCAGGTGGTCGGCGACCCATTGGGTCTCGACCAAAACTTCGGGATGAGCGTAGCCGTTTGACGTTGTCATGAAAAGTCTCCTTTTGTATGACCTGCCGGATGGGGCAAGTCGGGTGAACGTTATTGATTGTTAAACTCCGAGTTGATCGGGGTGAGCGGTTTCATAGCTCGGGCGAAATGCGCGGTGAGTGTTTCATGAAATCCATCGGCCTGTTGCAGAGTCTGAAGCCGCGCAAATGCTTCGGCCTTAAAAGCGGCCCGGGCAGTGGCGTCCAGCTTTTCCAATCCGGCGCGCCCGGAGAGCGACCAGATCGCTGACCACCAAGCCTCCAGCGTCGGCAGCACCCAATCGGCCCGCTCGGTGGTTGTGCGAAGGGAGACAAAGCGCGCCTGTTTGAGCGCCCGGCGCAACTCCATTGGCTGATCAAACGATTTCGTGCGCAAGCTGACGACGGCCTCGTACTTTGTGAGCAAGTCGTCGTACCATGTCCAGCGCGGATCCTCGTCGCCCCACGTGGAGACCGCGAGATGCCCGCCCGGCTTGAGCACACGCCAGAACTCGGCCAGAGCCTGCTCGGGATGGGGAAAGAAGAACAGGCCAAAGCCGCACAGTACGGCATCGAATGAAGCAGCAGGGAAGTCGAGCCGCTCGGCATCCATCTGCCGCAGCGTGACGTTGGGCCAACTACGAGATCGAACTTCCTCTGCCGTCTGCGCGACCATCTCGGCTGAAAGGTCAACGCCGATGGCCTGCCCCTGCGCCCCGACCCGCTCGGCGAGTGGGAACAACACCGCGCCGCGGCCGGCGGCGACATCGAGCGCCATTGCGCCCGGGCCGACCTGTGCGAGCGCCACCAAGCGCCGGCCGAATTCCGGGAAGTAACTGAGGTAACCGTACCCGTGCGCGGCCCGGTCGAAGACCTCGGCGATCAGTTCTTTGCGGGTGTGTCCGTTGATGTGCATGAGCAGACTCTCCTTGCGGCGGTTAGCGGTGCGGGTCGAAGATGCCCTCGAGCACGTCAGCCGCTCGCGAACGCGCCATCGTGTGGGTCGCGATGAACAGCAACTTAAGCATGAGCGTGGCGACGATGAGCGAAATTGCGAGCATTTCCTGCCTGGCCGGTTCTACTTGTGCCGAACCATCAGCCCGTGTGGGTCGGCGGTTTCGAGGCCGTTGATGAGATGGGTGATGGGTGCGATAGCGTGCAATTCACCCGTTCGCCCGCTGCCCTGCACGCGGATCACGCCTAGGCCGGGCGTGCTGCCCACCGCGTTGTTCACGCCCGGCGCATTACCGGTTAATGGATTCGGCCCGCGCAGCGTGACGAACACCCATTGGCCGTTGGTCGAGATGTCCAACAGATCGGGCGCCGGGTCGGCGCTCCACTTGCCGGTGAGGTCAATCTCGTTAACCACTTGATCACGCTGCGTGTTTACGACGACGATGCGATTCGCCGCCCGGTCGGCCACCCACAGGAAGCGCCCCTTGCCCGTCAGGACGGCGCCGTGCGAATCCACGAAGCCGCGGTCGTCGTGGCTGAAGACGAGCTTCGGCGCGGGATGATTGGGCGGGTTCAGCCCGTGCTTGAAGTCGTGCAGGTGGAAGACATACAAGTCTGCTTCGAGAGGATTGGCCGCCGTGCCGCCGCCCGCGTTGATGTACATCTTCCCCTCGGTCTCTACCCCGCCGCAGCCGTTCGGGTGGATGGCCGACTTGTCGTACTCGGCGAGGATGGACATCGGCGTGGCCGTGCCGTCAACCACGAACAGCCCGCCGCCGCGCAGGGTCACGAAGGCCAGCCGGCTCGACGAGTCGATGATCGGGCAGATGGGCGCGTTATCGGGGCGCAGCGTTGCATCCTGGCAAAGTGCGCCGCTCGGTGTGATGCAATTCGCCAGATCGAGTGTAGCAGCCACATCGAGGGTGAACGTATTGTTGGTGTAGTCGGTATGGATGCGCTGCAACAACTTGCCATTTTGATTCGCCACCACAATGTAAGTCTCGTCGGGCGAGGGCGTGGCGGCATGGGCTTGCACGCCCACGTCCAGGCAGGCCACTGGCGCTCGAGTCTCGGCGTCTATAAACAAGACGTGCCCGGTCGCCACGAACGAAAGGATGAGGTGGGAGTGGGTGGAATGGTTGAACATCATCATGTGTGGCCGGCGTGGGGCAGTGCCGGTCTGGGCCAGGCACAGGTCGCGGGCCGCGCCGCCCAGGTCAATCACCTCGGGCGCAGCATGGGCGGCGTCATGAGTCAACTCATCCCCTTGATAGATGTACAACGTGCCGCCGCCGTCCGGCGTCGTATCCGACTGATCCACGACCCAGACTTCGTCGCCGGCATGCTTGTGGCCGGCCTGTGACTGAAGTGGCGCGGCCCCCAAGCCCAGCACGACCAGCGCGAAACTGAGAGCGGTTCCAAGCAGTGTTTTGAATTTCATGGGTAATCTCCTGAAAAGTGATGGCTGACGGCCTCAGTTGAACTGAAGCGTTGCAAGGATTAACTCGAGTTGGGGCGTCACAAAGGGTGACAGCGGCGCGATGACATCCGGCCGGTCGGTGGTGGCGTTGCGGGCCACGGCATGCAGCGTGAAGGTGTAGAACCGGCCTGCGTGCTCGAAGAGATAGGCCAGGTACTCGTGCGGGGCGTTCCCACCCACCGCGCCATACGAGCCGCGAAACCGTGTCGCGGTCTGATTGCCAATCGAGATACCCCGTTCGACGCTGTCCACCACCGGGCAATCGCCCCGGCACTCCAGCGGGTCGTGCTCGCTCACCGCAAAGCTGATGAAGTCGCCGAGGTAACCGAACGAGCCGTCCGCCGCCAGCAGCGTGACTTGAAGCGGCTTCGGATGTTGCAGCGAGAATCCAAATTGAGCGTTGGTGTACGTCACCCACTCCCCACTACCGACCTCGGTTGGGGTGGGGGCCGGGGTCGGCGTTGGCGTCCCTTCCCCCGGCACGTTGCAGGCCGCAGCGATAAGGCTCAGGCCGATCCAAAACAAGGTAGTGCAATACATCGGATTCTCCAGAAAGTGTGAATGCCAGCACCCTCACCATCGAGGAGTAGACCTTTACGGCCGCCTGGCAACGTAACTGTAATAATTGCTGGCGCCAAAAAAGACGCCGGCGTCTGAGTCTTTGAGCAGCGAATCCGCCCACGCATTCGTCTCTGCCTCAGTCATCTCGCCCGCTCTTGGAATCAGTCGCCGGAAAGACTCAATGCCCGAAAGCCAGAAATCGGCCTTCCCAATCTCGGCCAGGATGGAGGGGAAGAACGCGACCAGCTCCAGGCCGGCGACGCGAAGCAAACGCGGCATTTGCCGCATGACGCGCGGGCTGGTGATGACCGCACGGATGAGCGCTTCATCAGAGGCTTTGGCCCGGTTCGGGTCGGCATGGCCGAACGTGATGGAGGCGTAATCCCCGTCGAAGATGCCGACCATCCCGCCGGGCTTCACAACCCGCGCCGCTTCCTTCACCACCACGAAGGGATCGCCAACGTGGCTGAGCAAGGTGTGGGCGATTACGGCGTCGAATGTCCCGTCCGAGAGGTCGAGGCTGCGTGTATCGCCTACGCAGAACGTGACCCTGTTTCCAAGACTTTCCTCGGCGGCTAGACGCGCTGCGACCTCCGTCAGGTAGGGGCTGAGATCAATCCCTGTGACCCGGCCCACAAAACCCTGCCGCCGAGCGAGCGCTCGCGCGGCCACACCAGTACCACAGCCC
>JBQTJD010000157.1:0-4061 GCA_052387475.1 Anaerolineales bacterium
AACGGCGTATTGGAATCAGCATCGTCATCCATTCATCTGGGGTCGCCGCCGCCGCCATCAGCCTCGTCGCCAGCCTGGCATCGCGTTGGTGCCAGCGATGACCCTCGGACTTGCCGGATGAACCACTAAATAAACTCAAAGAACAGGGCATCATTACGGAGGCAGAGTTTGAGCAGAAGAAAAAGGAACTGTTGGCTCGCTTGTAAGAATAAACGCGGGCTACCGATGAGATGCAGGTGTCAAGAGCGGATTCAGAAATGGAGTGGGGATTGAAAAACTGCAACACTTCAACGCCCTGCCGTCGCGCCGCAACGGGGGTCATCCGTCTGCGTGAGTTGTTCGTCGCCCGGTGTCGCTCAGCTTGAGACGCGCAGCTCCGGTTTCACTGCCAGCAGTTCTTCCACACTCGCCACCCGCCGGGGCATGTTGCCGTAGCGAAAGTGGGTCAGACCTTCACCCAACTGCAAGCGCAGCAAGTGATAGCGGCTGAGTACAGCCGAGCGGATGAACTGGCGTGTTGTCAGACCAGCACGTTGTTCATCGCTCAACTCCCACGACCAGCGCATCAGCTTCGTCGCCACCATCTGTGGCTCGGCATGCTTGTCGGCAGCCCGTTCAGTCAGCACATGCCAACTGGCCACCAGCAACCGCCGCGCGACCGCCACCCCGGCCTTGTTCTCATCCATCCGCCGGCTCAGCCGCGCAAACTCCGCTTTCCAATACGGGTGATGCTCAAGCGCCGCCCAAGCCGCTTCCACCAGCACATGTCGCAGATCGCGCCGCCCGCTCTTGGTGATCCGTCCCGTGCGATGGGTTTGCCCTGAGTCGTGCACACTCGCCCCCAGCCCGGCCTAAGCGGCTTTGCCGCGACGCCGACCAGTTTCTTCGCGCTCTCAAAGCGCGTGATGTCGCCGATGGCCGCCAAGACCGTCAGCGCGCCGATCAGCCCCAGCCCTGGCAACTGCATCAAATACGGCATGGCGTCGGCCCACGGTGCGCTCGTGCTCAAGCGGTTGAGCTCCGCTTCGATCTCGGCCAACTGTTCTTCCACCTGCTTCAGCGTCGCCAGGTCGTGTTTCACATGCAGCCGTTCGGTGAGCGAGACGGTGTCGAGCTGCTGCCACCACGCCCGGTTGGCCTGACTGAAGACTTCGCCTTTGGGTGGAACGATGTGATGCCGATGCAGCAGGCTCTGCAGCCGGTTCTTCACCAGCGTACTCACCTTGACCAGCCGCCGGCGGTGCGAGAACAGCAGTCGCAGTTCGCGTACGTGCACCGGCGGCACCCACACTTGCGGGATCAAGCCGGCGGCACACAGCTTGGCCAGCTTCATCACGTCCTGCTTGTCGGTCTTGACTTTGGCCTGCCCGATCCACGGCAGCTTGCCGACGTTGGCCACTTCGATCCGCAGCACCAATTCGATTGTCCAATCGTAGAACATCCAGGTGTTGCCGGTGGCTTCCACCACCAGGACGTCCGATTTGACCAAGTGGGATTTCGCCCACGCGTGCCAGTCGTCCAGTTCGACCCGGCGCGGCGGCAGCACCACCGTTTGGTGAGCGTTCACCCCGCCGATCACCACGTAGTGCTGGTGCAGATCCACCCCCAAGTAACGCATTTCCCCCGTGGCCGTTGAACTCGTTTCCGCTTTCATGCTACACTCCTGAGCCAGGGTTGAGTGGGCCTGGATTTTCGGGCGCGAAGTTCAACTACCGATACGGGCTCGTTCTCGCAGAACGTCCCAGTTCAGAGTATGCGACGAGGGAGCCAAATAACCACCACGGGCTTGGCTCGCTGAGCCATCCCATAGGCCGCGCCGGCTTGCCCGTATGCTCCAGTGCCCCGGTGCATTCCCCGTCCCTGGTCAGACTGAGAATACCACCGCCAGGCCCACTTAGCTCATTCACCCATCGCCGCTCTTCGCGGCGATGATGAGAAAAGCATTGTCATTCTAATAACCACGGGTTGCAGGCGACTTGGCCTTCGCTGGCGCTCGGCCAAGCGCCTGAACCCGGCCGTTAGCCAATTTCCTCAGCGTCCAGCGCAACAAACTGTAGCCCATGCTCAACCCGGAATTCGCGCTTTACGTTCTGGCAGGCTTTATCGCTCAAATCATTGATGGGGCGCTGGGGATGGCGTATGGGGTGACGGCGTCTTCGATCCTGATGGCCCTTGGGGTGCCGCCTGCCGCCACCAGCGCCACCGTCCATGCCGCGGAGTGTTTTTCCACCGGGGCCTCGGCGCTCTCCCACCGCGCTTTCGGAAATGTGGATGGCGTCCTCTTTCGCCGGCTGCTCGTGCCGGGTGTGCTCGGGGCAATTCTCGGAGCCTACATCCTCTCGAACTTTCCGGGCGATGCGCTTCGACCGTACGTCGCCGGCTATTTAGTGGTGATTGGGATCGTGATTGTGTACAAGGCCTTTCGCCCGTTCCCGCCACGTGAAGTGACCAGCCATCTAGTGCCGCTCGGCTTTATCGGCGCGTTCGTGGATGCGGTGGGCGGCGGCGGATGGGGGCCGATGGTGGCCTCCAACCTCATCGTGCGGGGCAACGACATTCGCAAGACGATTGGCAGCGTGAACGCGGTTGAGTTTTTTGTCACGCTCGCCGCCTCGGTTACTTTTCTCATTACCCTCGGCCTCACCAATTGGCAGATCATCCTCGGGTTGGGGATCGGTGGTGTTCTGGCCGCACCGCTGGGCGCGTGGGCGTCGCGGCACATCCCGGTCAAGCCGTTCATGATTTTCGTGGGCGTGCTCGTCATCCTCCTCAGCACCCGCACGCTGTTGGTGGTCTTTGGGGTGCTGTAGTCGGTCATACCTGATCGGTCTAGCTAGACCGGTCCGGTGCGGTCAGCGCGTAGCCTTGCGCTTCGAGCGCGTTTTTGCGTTGGTCAGTTTTTGCGCGAACGCCTTCCACTCTTTCATCGCCCACGTGCCGGTGAAATCATCCAAGTCGCCGGCATAGTCATCCGCTTCGTCTTCCTCATCGTCTGCGTAAGATCGCGCCGCCGGGGCCTTTGGGCGGCGTTGGGCCAGCGCCGCCCACTCACGCAAGTCATCGCGCTCCCCCGGCGTGGCGTGTTTGAGCAGCGCGTCACGCGCCAGGGTGAACGCATCCCGGCCACCGGCGTACAAATCCCAGGCCATCACATCAAACACCAGGCGCAACGCCGTTGCCCGCGCTTCGGACTCGGTGGGCAGAGTCCGCCAGCACTGGCTAGCCTGCTCGGCGGCGGAGTAAGCGGCGTCGAAAACTCGGTCATCTTCAAACGTCGTCGGTTCGAGCAGCATCACTTCCGTGAGCAGTGGATGAAGGATGTTGAGCGCGGCCTCCCATTGTCGTTCAGCGTTGAAGGCCTTTGCGCGTTGCAGTAGAGTCGCAACGCTGCGTAGCGCCAGACTGGAATCTGCGTCGTAGTCGTTGAGTTGCGCCACAATACGGCGCACCCGCTCGTCAAGCGCATCGGCTTCCAACGTCGCCGTGCCCGTCGCCATCAGTTGCGTCTCGACAAAGTCTTCGAGTTCCGGCGCCTCTTCCAGCATCGCCGTCGCCAGCGCCAGCAAATCCGCGTGCGCGAGTTTCTTCAGCCGGTCTTCGAGCGTTGGCCCTTTCTTCCGCCGCGCCGGATTGCTCATGGCCGCGTACAGCAGCGCGGCCACGTGCTTGCAGTGCCCGCCGATCGGGCAGGAGCAGTCGCTGTCGAGATGACGGCCATCGAACATCACCGTGACGCGATAGGGTGACCGTTCGCTGCCCTGCACCCGGCCGGTGAGAGTCTCGCCCTGCCAGCGCATGTGCGTGACGTGGCCGCCGTTGAAGTAGCTCTTGCCGCGTTGCGCGTACGTAGCGCCCAACCAGGTTTTGATTTGCGCGTCGGTGAGTTTGGGGATAGCCATGCGCGTTGCTCCTGCATTGACCACACGACTAAACGACTATGTGATTACCAGACTCAGTAGATCCAATTTTCACAGTCTTGGAGTGGCTGGCGCGGTGATCAATGCAGGAGCAACGCGCATGGCTATCCCCAAACTCACCGACGCGCAAATCAAAACCTGGTT
>JBQTJD010000158.1:0-3932 GCA_052387475.1 Anaerolineales bacterium
GGCGCGGCGTTCCGAAGATACCGACCGTGCCATGTTCAAGCCGCGCCTCGCCGAGCAGCTTCGGCGCGAGTTCGCGCAACTGCGCCAGCGCCGAGTCCAGATCCGCGGCGGGCAATTCCTCTGTGCCGATCTCTAGCAACAGCGACGAAGGACGATTGACGAAGGACGAAAGTAAGGTTTGCCCCACCGATGATTTGCTTTCGTCTTTCGTCGTTGGTCCTTCGTCTTTCAAGAACGGATACTCTAACTGCTTGTGCTGCTCGAGGTACGCCTCGGACACTTTACGCGCCAGGCCCCGCATCTTGCCGAAGGCCGCCTGCCGTTCCGTGACTCCGATCGCGCCGCGCGCATCGAGCACGTTGAACGTGTGCGACATCTTCAACACGTAATCGTGCGCGGGCAACACAAGGCCGGCCGCGAGCGCCGCCTCGGCTTCGGCGTTGTACAGCGAGTACAGTTGCCGCAGCCGTTCGACATCCGCAACCTCGAAGTAATACTTGCTCTGCTCGTACTCGTTTTGCAGATTGACCGCGCCGTACGTCACCTCGCCCACCCACTGGATGTCGCGGAAGCTTTTCGTGCGTTGCAGGGCGATGGCGATGCGCTAAAGGCCGTACGTCAACTCAACGGCCACCGGGTCGAGCGGGAAGCCGCCCGATTGCTGAAAGTAGGTGAACTGCGTGATCTCCTGTCCATCGAGCCACACCTTCCAGCCCAGGCCCCACGCGCCGAGCGCGGGCGATTCCCAGTTGTCCTCGACGAAGCGGATGTCGTGCTCGCGCGGGTTGATGCCGATGGCTGCCAGCGATTGCAGATACAGTACCTGCGGGTTGCCGGGGTCGGGCTTGAGGATGACTTGATATTGATAGTGCTGTTGCAGCCGATTGGGGTTCTCGCCGTAGCGACCATCATCCGGGCGGATGCTCGGTTCGACGTAGGCGATGTTCCACGGCTCCGGCCCGAGCACGCGCAGCACGCTGCCGGGGTTCATCGTGCCGGCGCCGACCTCGGTGTGATATGGCTGCCAGATGATGCAACCGCGCTCAGCCCAGAATTTTTCAAGGGTGAGGATGATGGCTTGAAAGGAGAGGGGTGATTTGGACATGCAGGACTTGAGAATTAGAGGCGGTGATTATCCGGCACGGCCCGGCTGGTCCCGGCCAACAGATGGGCGCTGGCGTCCGTCACGTGTTCGACACTCATCTGAAGCAAGTGCAGGAGTGCATTCCACTTCACGAAGTCGTCGGTCAACTCTTTCACACTGAGCGACTGCAAACGCCGCAGGTTGCCGGTTTCCTCCTGCAAAGACCGTAGCAGGTTGACAATTACCTCCACCTTAATCATCACGCTTCTCCCGGAGTGCCCGTTCCGTGCGTTGAAGCGCATATTGGGTTACATCTTCGCTCAAGTATTCCAACGCCAGCCGGCGAAAGTGATGGGTGTCAGCATAATGAAGCGTGGCCGCCACGATGAAATCTACTTGTGGTCGTGTCTGCTCGTCCTCGTAGAGGACGACACCATGCTGCATGATCTCATAGGCCAGCAGCGCTGTAGAATCATTGAGTATCACGACATCAATTTCATTTCTATGAAAGAGGCTAATGAGCTCATTAGTGAGACTCAGGCGGACATCAAAATACTGGCCTCGCGGTATATCGCTCTGTAGCAGCACGGCGACATCCACATCACTATCACGGCGAGCAAGGCCTTCCGCCTGCGAACCAAACAAATACGCCAGCACAACCCCGTGTTTGACAAACAGGATTTTCAATTCATCCAAGTGCGTATCGGTAATCATGCCTTTACTGCCTCACGCCGGATCAGTTTGAGAAATTCCACGCTCTTCAATTGCCGTTCGAGCAGATAGGTAATGTAGCGTTGCAGCACGTACTCCATCTCGCCCAACACGTTGCCAGCGAGCTTCAGCCCGGCCACTTTGATGTGTGACTGCGATTGAAAGTAACGCAGATACTTCAGCGCGTCGGTGGAGATGAGGATCAAGCCCGATTTACCTTTCCCACACTGCGCGCACACCACCCCGCCCTGCGCGGCGGAGAAGAACTGATCTTCGGCCACAATCGCTTCGCCGTTGATGACGCACCGGCGCAACTCCGGCTGAAAGCCCGACAGTGCCAGCAGCCGCAATTCGTAGTAACGCGCTGCCAACGACACGTTCACCGCCGTGCTGAACCAGCCGAGCGCCGCACGTAACAGGTCGTACAGGTCGCGGTTGTCCTGATTTTCAGGCGTGAATTTGTCCATCAATTCGACGGCATAGTGGGCATACGCGCCACGGGTCAGGTCTTCGCGAATGGGCCGGTGCGCGTCTACCGCCTGCGCCTGCGTCACAATCCCCAGATCGCGCCCGGTGGCGATGAGCAAATTGGTGCGCGTGAATAGTTCGAGGTGCCCGGCCTTGCGCGAACGCGGCTTGCGGATGCCCTTGGCGACCACGCGCACCTTGCCGCGTTCCGGCGTCAGCAGCGTCAGTATACGGTCAGCCTCACCGATATCTTTGCGCCGCAGCACAATGGCTTCGGTGCGATAGGTTCTTTCGCGAACGGTCACGCGGGGATTATACCGAAAAGGATGAGGGCAGAAGGCGGAAGGATGAAGGCGTCGTCACGCCGAACGCTCAAAGACGACAATTTGCCACGGAAAGTGGGAAGTGCGCTGCGCGGCTGAGAAGCCAGCCTGCGATACGACACTCAGCATTTCGCGCGCGGCGTGGACGTACATGCGATACGGGTTGCGCGTCAGCCACATCCCGCCGTTAAGCAGCGCGCCGCCGGCGTGCATCGGCCAGCCATCCCACGGAAAGCTGAAGGCCAGCACGCGCCGCGCGTGATTCGCTGCCTCGGTGAGCAAGCGCGGCATATCAGGATAGCAGCACACCACGCGGTGCAGCACCACCACATCGGCATCCGCCACACCTGCTGCTTCCTGCGCGAAATCGGCGCGTTGATGAGTCACGCGATCCCCAAGGTTTAGTTTTTGAGCGAGTGACTGTGCTTCGGCGATGTATGCGGCGGAGATGTCTACTTCGACGGCGGAGGCAGCCCCACGTTGCAGCAGAGTCAGATGCAGGCCGCCCGCCCCGCCGCCGACCTCGAGCACTGAGGCCCCGCTGACCCCACGAGCAATGACGGCCTCAGCGAGTTTGCGCGCCGCGCCGGTGAGGCCTTTGCGCTGGAACTCGTCCGCGTCGGCGCGGGCGGTGGGCGAATCAAAAACGCCGTTCAGCCCGCGCTCGACGGTGCAACAATCCATCAGCGGCGCACGCCTTCCACGCTCAGCGCCGGCGCGCCGACCTCACCCGAGATGTCGGTGGTGTCGGTCACTCTTACGCCGCCGATGAGTTGATTGATGCGCTGCTCGGTGTCGCCGAGGAAAGCCGGGGGCACGACGATGTAGCCAAACGTATCGCTCGGTTCACCCACGCGCAGGAATTTCGCCGAGGCGGATTGAATTTGAATCGGACGCGTTGGGTCGGTCGTGAACTTGAGCGTGGCGATGACGGGCAAATTGTCGGCGGCGGCCAGTTGGCCGGCGATCACGATTTCATCGGCGCTGATGATGCGCGCCCGCCCCGTTCCCGGCGCAAAGCCAAGCTGCGACCCGGCGACGAACTTCACCCACGAGCTGAGTTCTTCATCCGAAAACCTGAACTCGAAGCTCTGCCCGATCGGGAGATTTTGGATTTGGGTGAGGGAAGTGCTGAAGCGTTGTGCGGCCTCGGGCGAAGAACCAACATCTCGATTGAGGGCATTGAACGCCACCACGCCCACCGCCAGCCCGCCGGAGAAGAAACACGCGGCGGTGAGTGCAACCAGCCCGCCGACGGTGATGAGCAGCCGCTGCACCTGCGCGGCGCTGAAGCCGACGTTGGTTGTCGTGGTCGTGCTTTTATCACCGGCCACGACATCGCCGCC
>JBQTJD010000159.1:0-11822 GCA_052387475.1 Anaerolineales bacterium
CCGCGCGGCTGTACGGCGGCGACAAAGACACGCGCATCTGTCAGGAGATCGTGCTCGGCATCGGCGGCGTGCGCGCGTTGCGGGCGCTCAACCTGCACCCCACCGTGTGGCACATGAACGAAGGCCATTCGGCCTTCCTGACGTTCGAGTGCATTCGCGAGCTTGTAACCCAAGGCAAGGATTTCCAAAGCGCGGTGGCCGAGGTGCGTGCCAGCACAGTCTTCACCACGCACACGCCAGTTCCGGCCGGCAACGAAGAGTTCCCCGACTGGATGATGGATCGCTACTTCCATCAATACTGGCCGGCGATGGGGCTGACGCGCGAAGGGTTGATTGATCTGGCCCGCATGCAGCAGTCGTGGGGCGCGACGTTTGGCATGTCGGTGCTGGCGCTGCGCATGTCGCGCCACAGCAACGGCGTGAGTGAGTTGCATGGGCAGGTGAGCCGGAGCATGTGGAAGTTCCTTTATCCGGATACGCCGGCGGAACGCGTGCCGATCGGGGCCATCACCAACGGCGTGCACACCGGCACGTGGCTGGCGCGGCGGATGAAGTTGCTCTATGACCGCTACCTCGGGCCGGATTGGATTGAGAGTCTAGATGACCCGGAGACGTGGCAAGCGTTGCTGGCCGCGCCGGATGAGGAGATTCGACAAGCGCGCTTACACCTGAAGCGCAAACTCATCGCCTATATCCGCGACCGCGCCCGCGCGCAGTGGATGGCGCTCGGGCGACACCCGGTGCAAATCGTCGCCGCCGGCACGCTGCTCGATCCGTACAAGCTCACCATCGGTTTCGCGCGCCGCTTCTCCACGTACAAGCGCGGCTCGCTGGTGATGCGCGATGTGGACCGGCTGCTCCGCATCGTCAACAATCCACAGATGCCGTTGCAGATCATCTTCGCCGGCAAGGCCCACCCGATGGATGAGCCGGGCAAGAAAGTGATCCAGGAAGTCTATCGGCAACTGAAGCGCGCCGAGTACGCGGGCCGCGTGGCCTTCCTCGAGGACTACGACATCAACCTCGCCCGCCATCTGGTGCAGGGGGTGGATGTGTGGATGAACAATCCGCGCCGCCCGCTGGAGGCCAGCGGCACGAGCGGCATGAAGGCGTCGCTCAACGGCGTGTTGAACTTTTCGATTCTGGATGGTTGGTGGCAGGAGGGCTACAATGGCGAGAACGGCTGGGCCATCGGCGATGAGAGCGAACTAGCCGACCACGCCGCCCAAGACGCGAAGGACGCCGCCAGCCTGTACGAGGTGCTGGAGAATCAGATCGTGCCGCTGTACTACGGCGACTCGCACACCATCTCGGCCGGCTGGATTCGGGCCATCAAGGAATGTGTCTCCACGCTCGCGCCGCAGTTCAGCATGCGGCGCATGGTGAAGCAGTATGTGGAGGAGATGTATTTTCCGCAAGCGGTGAGCGCCAACGGGCGGAAGTAACTGTCCCAGCAGATTACTAACAAATCAAACCGTCGCGTATGCCGCGACGGTTTTTTGTTTGCCCACTCCTTCTTACATCGCTATACTCTGCCTAATCCAAGACCGTCAATACGAGTCATCTTCAATACGACAAGTCACTGAGTGGGAATTCACTGCCGACATCGCTTCGCGCATCAATGGTCTGCTCCAACAAAACCCCGAGCTTCCATTCAGTGAAGCTCGTGCCGAAGCACGCGCGAAAGGCAGCGCCAAGCGCCGCGACCTGACTCTGTACGACCGTGCCAATAAGCCGGTGTTGACGGGCGAAGTGAAGATGCCGGACAACCCGCAAGGGCGCAACCCGTTTCATCAAACCGTGGTGGAAGACGCACATCGCAAAGCTGACGCCATCGGCGTGAATTACAACTTCACCTGGAACGTGAACCGCTTCGTGCTGTGGAACACCTACGAGCAGGGCAAGCCCATCACCGAGCGAGCGGTAGAGCACTTTCCCGTTTTGCCCGCGCCGATCGCCGACAGCGATGACGTGCTTCAGCCCCGCGTCAAAACGCAGATTGACGACTTCCTGCTCAAGTTCCTGCAACGTTTTGCCGCCCTGCTCTCCGGCGAAGCGCCGTTGCGCCTGCTGCCACTGGACGAGAAGTTCATCATCATTTACGAGGCCAGCCTCGAACAGCCGATAGCGCAAACGCTGGCGACCTTGAGCCAGCAGTATGAACGCAGCCGGGAGGCCATGCGCCGCGCGCTGCCGCCGCAATTGCAGCCGGATACGTTCGACGGGCAGGCGTGGATCGGGGTGGTGCCATTTGGAATGAGCCGTGTGTACCCGCGCTACACCTTCCCCGTGCCGGGGCTGTCGGACTTCCTCGAACTCAACACGCGCACATACGTCACGCTCGACGGCAAGCCGGGCGTGTTCTTCTTCAGCCTCGACGCGGCCAACCCGCTGGCCGTGGCGCTGGCGCGAGCGTGGTACAAGCTGCCGTACTTCAACGCGCAGATGCGGATGAGTGAGAACGCGCGCCCTTCGACTTCGCGTGCAATCTATCGATTGCCACGCTCCGCTCAGGGTGCAAGCTGGATTGACTATCACAGCACGCGCACGCATCGCGGTGAACCATCCGCCGAGTTCAAAGGCCGTTACCGCCCGGTGAGCGACGTATTCCACTCGCAGCCCGGCTCGCTCGAAGGCTGGCTGACCGAGCGCTATTGTTTGTACACAGTAGTGGATGGCAAAGTCTTTCGCGGGGAGATTCACCACGCGCAGTGGCCGTTGCAGCGCGCCGAGGCCGAGATTGAGACGAACACGATGGCCGCACCAACCGGCCTCACGTTGCCGAACGTGCCGCCGCTGCTGCACTTCGCGCGCGAGATTAAGATGGTGGCGTGGGGGATTGGTCGGGTGGTTCCGTAGGAGCGGATTGCATCCGCGACGGCGGCACAGTCGCATCCTTATATGCCTGTGACAACATTTGACTTCCATCGTCCCTTCGCTTGCCGTATGGTTTTCCTCACTTCAGCTGGATCGAGTCTTGTCAGCATCTTGGCGACGCGAAACAAATCAAGCGACGAAATGACGACTCCGTCCTGTTCAGCAAACAATTCGACATCTTCGGTTGATGAAGCCAACGGCTCTTGTCGTTGTGAAGGTGAAGGTATCTCGATCTGGCCGTTCACTACATAAACTCTCTTATGAGGCCATTGGCCTTTCTCCTTGAAGTACAACTCTGCAAAGCGATTCACACGGCCCAAGTCAGCAGTTGTTCCGCCGCTTTTCTGATATCCCCGTATCTCCACTATCGCTTCCCAATTCTCCATGGACGAGTCTGTGATCCGAATGTCCTCGCGTTTGGGCAAACCTGGGCCTATAGCCATATCCATAAACTTGACGCCAAATCCCATCCTTTGAAAAACCTGAGCCACGATGTTTACTAACTCGGCATCTTGCGCTGTGATCAACTGGCGCAAACCACGGTTGGCAGCGATCGATGCTGCAGCTAGTTCTGAACTCAAGCGCCCGATTTCTCGATCGAACTGGAGAGCAGTGTCTTGCTTCTGCTTCTCAAGCGCGGCAATCTCTTTCCTTAGCCTGACTTCTTCATCAACCATCCAATCCGGCTGTTTCGTCCAATCACCATATTCGGGAAATCGCGCTATGTCGGCTTGAGCCCAGATGGCAGTCAACAATTCGACCCACGCGACCCTATTAAAGATAGTCTGTGGCAGCCACGCGACTCCAAGGCCATTCTCTACCCGTGTATAAAAAGCAGCAAATGGAAGCCCTGAATGTCGATCACGAATGACTGCCCCGCCAAGGAACAATTGAGTCGCTTGCTCTTTCTTCTTTGCATCGAATGGCGGGTAGGAACTAAGCGCCAGCAATGTCCATCCCTTGGTATTCGAAATTGATGAAATATCAGCCGCCCTTCTACGATGAATTGGCAGCGGCAATTCCGGCAAGACGAATTCCTCGGTCTTCGTGGTCTCGTGAGTCTGGACTGAGTATTTCGCATTTGGGCCCGGCAAGGTTGATATTCCAGCTGTAAAGCAAACAACATGCATACTCTGGACCCAATCCCAATAGTGGCTTTCACCATCGTAACTAGGGTTGATGACTAGCAAATCGCATTCCACAACATGGGCCTGCGCGCGGAGTTCTCCTATGCTCGAACCGATCCATATAGTCGGGAACATCTGCTTGTAGCTATCGATTTCATTCACGTCGAATTCGCCAAGCAAGGCTACTCTTGGCCGAGGACGCAAGCCAGCTGCTTTCTCAGTCATATTCATTAGTCCGTCAAAAGCCATTTCTTGCATGGCACTTTCAGAATAGTACAGACTTTTCCCTCAAGCATCTGCGAACACGAGAAAATTCGAAAACCGGCGGAGTCCTTTTGAGACCCTGCCGGTTCGTGTCACTAATCCCTCACCCCTCTTCCCTACCCTCACTTCATCGGCACAACTTCGATGTCACAGTTCCCGGCCACGCACGCCAACTCCATCGAGGCGGTGGTCAGGTCTTCGTCCTCGTAGTAGTACAACTTGGCGAAGTCAATGTTCGGGAAGGCCGCCGCCAGCCGCTCGTACTCTTCTTTGCCGATCTCCACATACGGCATCTGCGCGTAGTTAGCGTCGAACGACGGCAGGAAGCTCAGCCCGCCGACCTGCTCGCGGTGCTCCCACACCCACTTCATCAAATCAATCACCTCGTCCGGCTGGTAGGTGATGGTGCAACTCGGATTGTGCTCGGTCCAATAGACCTTGTTTTGCAACCAATACTCGCACTGCTCCACCGCGCTGCGAGCGTTGCGGGTGATCGCCCCCTCGGGCGACTTCACCGGGAAGTGCACGACCCAGGTCGTGGCGGTCTCAGGAGTCTGGCCGTTCTCCGGGTCGAGCGGCGCGCCGGCGTCGCGCAGCACGGTGTACACCGGGGAGTGCGCGCTGACGCGCACGTTGCGGATGTAGTACGGCGCGTGGCGGGCGTGCAGACCGGAGGCGCAATCGAGCAGTTGCGACGAGTTGCCGCTCGGCTTCACACACGTAATCGCCGCGCTCATGTTGATGCCAAGTTGCCCGGCCAGCGCGCGGTTCACGTCCACGGCGATCTGCCGCAGTTGCGCTTTCACCTGCGCGTCCTGCGCGATCGGGCTATCCATCTGCCCGGTGATGTCCACGCCGAGCAGACGCTCCTCCTCGCAGTTCTGCTGCCACACCGGGCGCAGGCCGGGGAAGTGCGTAGCTAGCGACTGAATGGTGCCGATGAGGGTGGCGACTTCGACCTTATCGCGCAACGTCTCGAACGTGTCGTTCACGCGCGCCACGGCGGCGGTGAGGTTGCAGAACTGCCACGGGCGCAGGTTGATCTCACCGCAATTGTGCACGTACAAGCCGTTGGCATCGAAGGCGTGGATGTCGGTCACCGAGCAGTCGTAGACCATCTCGACGCCATCCGGCTCAATACTTTCCACCGTGACAACGAAGCGCTCGCGGTTCATCTCGCGCCGGTAACCGTCGAGTTTGGTCGCCAGCCGCTCGCGCTTGTCCGGGTCAGAAAAGCCGATGAGTTCGGCAAACACGGCGAGGTTGTCGTTGGCGACCACCAATTCATGATTCGCTAGTGTGTCGTATTCGGCGTAGCCGCCGTGACCATCGGGCATGAGGCGCGCGCCAGCAGGCCGGCGATTCTCATAAATCGTGGACGCGATGCCGAGCCGCAGTAACATGCGCTGAGCGGCTTCGAGCAGCACTGCGTCCGATTGCGCCAGCCGCACGCTCACGCCTTTGGCCTGTGTGCCAATTACGGCGCCGTCGGTATCGAACAGGCCTTGCAGGAAGCCGCAATAAAATGCGCTCGAAGCCTGCTCGACAAACGGCGTGATGGTCTTCCTGCCGCGATAGATGCCGTAGTCGGCGGCCAGGTCGCGCAGCCCGGTGGAGGAGACAATCGTGCGGTCGTGCTCGACTTGATCATGGCCCTGCAAATCGGCGCGAACTTTCACCGTAGCGCGTAGCGAGTTCACCGCTTGCTGCGCCATCTCGTTGCGGCGCTCGCCCCAGAACGTAAGCTTAGCCGCCTTTTGATCGAACGTACCATCACCCACCAGCGCGCCGAGCAGCCAGCCTTCATCGAAAGTGCCGTCGCTTTCCCACACAAAGTCGCGATGGTCTTGCAACTTGATCTTGTCGCCAGGTTTCAGTTCGCCAGCCTCCACCCACTCGGGCTTCTCGATCTTTGGTGAAATGTACGGTACGGCGAGGACTTTGTGGTTGGCTGTGAGCCGCAGCGTATAACCTTCCTTCGTCTTCAACTTGAGCACCGACTTTACGCCCGTCTCCCAGAAGCCGGTGGCCGCGTGTCGCTGACCATCCACCACGGCAATGAAGTCGCGACCAATGAGGTCGCTCACCTGTCGCGCGCCGTCGGTCGTCATCACCCACGTATCGGCGGTGATGCACGGGTTCGTGCCGAAGTCGGCCTCGGCGCGGCGCGGGCTTTTCATGCTGTTGGCCGCATCACGGCTAAAGATGCCCGGCTCGCCGCGCCCGCTCTGCACCATCTCGAAAAAGTGCTGGATGAACTCCTGTTGCGTCAACCCGCCCTCGTGCCACACTGCGCTGTTGTTGGCATTCCAACGCTGGCTGTTCTCGCGCTCAAAGTCGCCGCTCTTGCTCAGCCGCATCTCGTCGTCGTCGGCGTCGAAGAGCGAGATCATGGCCGTGCGTCGCACGCCGCCGCTCACCGCCGCGTTGCCCACTGCGCACATGATGTCGTGCGCGTCAATCGGGCGCAGGAAGGAGCCTTGCCGGGCGAGGAGGCGCGCGCGCGCGAAGTCGAGCATCACGCGGAACGGCTCGGGGCCGGAGGCGCGGCCACCCTTGGTCTTAAGCGGGGTGCCGGCCGGGCGCAATTGTGAGAGATCGAACTTCACATCGCCGCCGTCGAACCACGCCTGCAAACCGATGCGCAGCGCGTCGGCCCACCCTTCGGCAGAATCCTCGACCACTAAAGTCACCGGGGCGTGGCCCGCTTGCCGTTTGATGCGCGGAAAGTTCTCGACATACTTGCGCTCGACGCTGTAGCCCACGCCGCAGCCACTCATCGAAATGATCAGCGCTTCGACAAAGGAGTCAATCGACTCGACCGGCTGATATGAGCAGTTGTAAATGGCGATGTTGTTGCGGCGCGCCGCCGGGCCGGCCATCGCCAGCAGCCGCATCGAGGGCATCGCCTGCATGCTGAGGATGGAATTGCGCACGCGGGCATAGGTCGCCGAAGGCAAGCGGTCGCCCGCGAGTTCATGCAGATAATCCACCGCGCGGTCTACCGTCTCAATCCACGTTTCGCGGCGGCCCAATTCGTAATTGAAGCGCGCATACTTGTCGTAGAACTGGAACTTCTGGAGTTGCGTCGGGAAGAATTTATCGGACTCATCGAAGGCGATGCGCACGACATCGGGGATCGGTCGCTGCTGCCGGATCTTCGCGTGCTCGGCGCGATACAAAATGTAGTGCTTCGCGGCCTCATACTCGCCGGCGGATTGCAGCACTGTCTCGACGATGTCCTGCACCTGCTCGACGGTCGGCTGCTCAAACTTCGCGGCGACGATATTCACCGCCTGCCGGGCCAGGTCAGGGATGGGAGTGACCGGCTTGTAGCCGAGGCTGGCAAAACACTTATTGAGCGCATTCTCGATGCGGGTGATATCGAAGGGCACCACCCGGCCATCACGTTTGAGGATGGACACGGGCGTGACGCGCAGTTCGGGGAAGAGGCTGGGACGTGTATGTCCGCCGCTTCCGCTTACCCCATTTCCGTTCGACACCTTGACGTTTTGCAGCATGGTTTCTCTCCCAATAAAATAGATTCAGGCCACGCGTCTCCCCACGCGCGCTGCCTGTCGCTCACTAAATTTCCAGCAGACGGTCAATTTCGTTGCGGACGGATTTCAGATCGTCGAGGCCCAGATAGACGATGGCGTAGCGGACGTAGGCGATGAGGTCGAGTTCCTTCAACCCGGCCATCACCATATCCCCCACAATGCGGCTGGAGACTTCGCTCTTGCCCATCGTTTGCAGCGTGGCTTCAATCTCGCCCACCTGCCGCTCGATGTCGGCGGCGGAGACGGGGCGCTTGGCGGTGGGGATGCGAATGCTACGGACGAGCTTCTCGCGGTCAAACTCTTCGCGGGTGCCGTCCTGCTTGACGATGAGCGGGGTAGCGAGGATGGCGCGCTCATAGGTGCTGAAGCGCTGTTTGCAGCTCAGGCACTCGCGGCGCCGCCGCACGCCGCCCTTGGTGTCGTGGTTGGTGTCAATGACTTTCGAGTCGGCGGCACTGCAATAGGGGCAACGCATACATGCTCTGCGATTCTAACGTTCTGCAAGAAACCGCCATATCTGGCGGTCTCGTGAATATTAAGCCTATATTTTTGGCTACTGGGGATACAGAGTAGCACAAGTTTTTCGGCGGGGCAACCACAAAAACTAGGTGCTTGGCTTAAAGTTTTTTGATTTTGAAATGTGCGGCAAAACGGGGCGGAAACACTGAGAGGGATGAGGTGGATGAGGACACTGAGGGCGGCGATGGATCGCAACGGCTTGAAACTGGCTGCCCTGAGTCAGTTAGCGATGCGTTTGATCTGTAGGGCTTTCGCTCCAAAGTTGATCAGCAACCCGACTTTGCAGCCCGAGGCTTTGAGATATGACAGGGTTTGCACGAAATCAACGGGTTCGAATTCGGCCTTCGCCTTTGTTTCGACCATTACGCCCTCGACAACAAAGTCCACGCGCTTCTTGCCAAGCTTGCGGCCTTTGTAGTGAACGTCCATCCACACTTCGCGCGAAAACTCTAACGACTGAGCCGGGAGTTCAAAGGTCAGGGCGCGCTGATAAAACACTTCCTCAAACCCCGGCCCGAGTGTGCGATGCACTTCTTTGGCCGCGGCGATGATGCGGGCCGTGATGTCGGAGAGCGGGTATTCGCTTTTGACGTATGGGGACTCGGTGTCGGTTGTCATGGATGACTCCCTTGAGAAGCACTGAAACACTGATACTGGCTGAACGCACTGACTCAGTGAATTCACCCACCTCAGCGCCTCAGTGGTTCCGCCCCCTCATCCCCTCAGTGGTTCACTCCCCCGCCTCCCACTCCTCGCACGTCTTCCGATACGCCTGCTCGCCAAAGTACCGCCGCCACTCCAACTGAGTGAGGTTGCGCCGGGCGCGCTGGCAGGCGATGGCCCGCCAACCTTCGACGCTCACATCCCAAAACAGCACAGTACCGTCTCCACTCCCCGTCGCCAGCGTCTGCCCATCCGGGCTGAAGGCGACACTCAACACACTACCCATGTGCCCGCGCAGCGGCTCGCCCAATCGCTCAGGTGCGCGCGGGTCGCGTACATCCCACAATAGTATCGTACCATCACCACTCCCTATCGCCAGCGTCTGCCCTTCCGGACTGAAAGCCACGCTAAACACACTACCGTCGTGTCCGCTTAATAGCCCGCCCACCTGCTCCGGCGTGCGTGGGTCGCTCCCATGAAGTGCGGACACATCCCACAACAACACCGTACCATCAGCACCCCCTGTCGCCAGCGTCAGCCCTTCCGGGCTGAAGGCGACACTCAACACACTACCCATGTGCCCGCGCAGCGGCGCGCCCAGCCGCTTCGGTGTGCGCGGGTCACTCCTATAGGGCGCGGACACATCCCACAACAGTACAGTGTTATCAGCACTCCCTGTCGCCAACGTCTGCCCTTCTGGGCTGAAGGTAATGCTCCACACCGAATCCGCGTGCTCGCGCAGCGGCCCACCTAGCTGCTCCGATGCGCGTGGAGCGCGTACATCCCACAACAACACCGTGCCATCCGAACTCCCCATCGCCAATGTCTGCCCATCGGGACTGAAGGCCACGCTCCACACACTGCCCCCGTGTCCAGTCAGTGGCTGGCCCAACCGCTCCGGCGCGCGGGGGTCGCGCACATCCAATAACTGCATAGTGCCGTCACCACTCCCCGTCGCTAGCGTCTGCCCATCGGGACTGAAGGCCAGACTCAATACACCCAAGTTGTGCCCGCTCAGTGGCTCGCCTAGCCGTTCCAGCGCGCGCGGGTCGCGCACATCCCATAATTGCACAGTGCCGTCATCACCCCCCGTCGCCAGCGTCTGCCCATTCGGGCTGAAGGCCACGTCATTGACATTCCCTGCGTGTCCGCGCAATGGCTCGCCTAGCAGTTCCAACGCGCGCGGGACGCTCTCGTGGAGCGCGGACACATCCCACAGGAGTACAGTCCTATCAAAACTCCCCGTTGCAAGGGTCTGGCCATTCGGACTGAAGGCCACACTCAAAACGCCAAAGCTGTGCCCGCTCAGTGGCTCACCTAGGCGCTCCGGTGCGCGTGGAGCACGTACATCCCACAATAACACCGTACCATCCACACTCCCTGTCGCCAGTGTTTGCCCGTCTTGGCTGAAGTTCATACTCGTCACTCGATCCGTGTGCCCTCTCAGCGGCTCGCCCAGCCGCTCCGGTGCGTGCGCGTCGCGTATATCCCACAACAACACCGTACCATCCACACTCCCCATCGCCAGCGTTTGCCCGTCTTGGCTGAAGTTCACACTCGTCACTCGATCCGTGTGCCCTCTCAGCGGCTCACCCAGCCGCTCCGGTGCGTGCGCGTCGCGTATATCCCACAACAACACCGTACCGTCACCACTCCCCATCGCCAGCGTTTGTCCATCTGGGCTAAAGGTGACGCTCAACACACCGAAGCTTTGCCCACTCATTGACTCGCCCAGCCGCTCTGGCACCCCTGGGCTGTACCCGCTTAGCGGCTCGCCCAGCCGTCCGAGTGCAAGCCGATCGCGCACATCCCACAACGACACCGTGGTATCAGCATTCCCTATCGCCAGCGTCTGCCCATCTGGGCTGAAGGCCACACTTAACACAATACCAATGTGCCCACGCAGTGGCTCGCCTAGCCGCTCTGGTGCGCGCGGGTCACGCACATCCCATAACAACACTGTGTCACCGACACTCCCCGTCGCCAGCGTCAGCCCGTCCGGGCTGAAAGCCACGCTCACCACACTGCCGAGGTGCCCGGTCAGCGGCCCGCCCAAACGCTTTGGCACGCGTGGGTCGCTCACATCCCATAACAGCACCGTACCGTCCCCACTCCCCGTTGCCAGTGTCTGCCCACCGGGGCTGAACGCTACACTCCACACCCAATCTGTATGCCCAGTTAACTGCCTCAGCCAACGTGGGTCGTAGGTAACACTCCGCCACAGGCTTTGCCGGGCTACCACCGTGTCGCTGGCGCGCAGGGATTCCACGCTCAACAGAAAAGCCAACGGCCAGGTCTTTTCTTGAAACAGCGAGAACGATTGCGCGGCCAATTGGCGTGAGAAGGCGATATTGGCTTGACGTTCTGCTCGCTCGGCTTCATCGCGGGCGCGCTGGCTGGCGGCCTCGGCCGTAGCCTTCTGTGCCACCGCTTCCGTGCTGGCGGCCTGCGCGGTGCTGGCAATTGAAGCATTCGTTGCGGCGAGGTCGGCGTTTGCTTGGGCTGCTGTGTTTGCCTGACTCCAATACACGGATGCAACCCCGGCGGCAAAAAGCGCCAGTGCGCCCACTGCGGCAATGATGCGCGAGCGCAGGCGGACGCGGGCGGAGTATTGGCGTTCACGCTCCAACTCGCGCTGGCGGGCGGTTTCCTTTTCACGCTCAGTAGCTTCTTCGGCGGCAACACCGGCCAGCACAAAGTCGCGGCCCAAGTCTGGCAGCGGCTCAGAGTCGGCCAGTTGATCGCGGGCGGCGGCCAAACGCGCGCCGGTGTACAAATAGCTGGGGTCGCGGCCTTTGCCATCCCACTCTTT
>JBQTJD010000160.1:0-2403 GCA_052387475.1 Anaerolineales bacterium
CGAGCCATCATCTTGCAGCGCGGCAAAACCGGGGACGAGTTTTTTATCAGCCCAGGTGTAGCCGTTGATCTCGCGCATGATGAGGTCGCTGCTCGGCTCGTCCTTGATGCGCCACTCGGCGTTCTCCGCTTCGCTGATGTAATCCCAGAGGAGATGCTGGATCGCCCAGTCGTGCGGATTGGTGCTGTCCGCGTATAGCTCCTTCAGACGGCGTCCCAGGTGATAGGTGAACCATAGATCGCTGCGGGCATCGTCGGGCGGATCGGCGGCTTTATCGTGCTGCTGCAACAGACGTTGGGTGTTGGTGAAGGTGCCGGTGCCTTCGGCGGGGACGGCGCCGGGCAGGAAAAATACTTCCGTGCCGATGGTAGTCGGGTCCACACCGGGCCGCTTCCAAAATGCGGCGGTCTCCGTCTCGAAGTAGTCGCGCACCACCATCCACTCGAGCTTGCCCATCGCCTGGCGCTGAAGCTCCGCGTTTTGGCCACCCACCGCCGGGTTCTGCCCGATCACCAGAAAACCCTTGATCCCGCCCTGGTTCATCAGCACGAAGGTGGGTATATGCGAATGATCGCCCGTGATCTTGGGCAGCATGTCGTAGCCGTAATCGTTTTCCTTCGTGGCAGCGTCACCGAACCAAGCTTTGAGCAGGCTGATGATGAACTTGGGGTTGTTGGCCCAGTAGCTGGTGGGCGGGGTTTCGGTGAGGATGAAGTCGCGTAGCGTGTCGTGCTTCTTGCGCGCATCGGCGGCGTTGATGTAGCCCGACCACGAATGATAGAGCGTGGGGATGTCAGTGGAGCCTTGAATGGTGGCATGGCCGCGTAAAGCGAGGATGCCACCGCCGGGCCGGCCAGCATTCCCTAGTAGAGTCTGCACCATGCCTGCTGTGCGGATGAACTGCACACCTACCGTATGCTGAGTCCAACCCACCGCGTACACAATCGCGCTCGTCCGGTCGCGCCCCGAATTCGCTAGCAAGGTCTCGGCCACTTCGACGAATTTGGCCTGCGGGCAGCCGCACACCCGCTCCACCATCTCCGGCGTGTAGCGCGCGTAGTGGCGCTTCATAATCTGGAAGACCGTCTGTGGATTCTCAAGCGTAGGATCGGTCAGCGGGACGGCGGGGAGCAGGGTCACCAGCGTCTCCGAATAGGTTTGCTCCTGCCCGGCCGGTATGGTTTCGGGCTTCGGCCCGCGCTGGTAGCCCCAGGAGGTCGGATCGTAGCGCCGGTTCGTCGCGTCCATGCCAGAGAACAGGCCGTCGAGGTCTTCGGGATCGCGGTAATCGGGCGAGACCAAGGTGGCGGCATTGCTGAAGTTGATGAGGTATTCGCGGAAGAACGGGTCTTCGTTCCAACGCGGATGGTTGATGAAGAAATTGATCAACGCTCCCAGGAATACAATGTCGGTTCCGGCGCGGATGGGCGCGTGGATGTCAGCCATGGCCGAAGTGCGCGTGAAGCGCGGGTCCACATGGATGAGCTTGGCGCCCTTGGCTTTGGCCTGCATCGGCCAGCGGAAGGCGACGGGATGACACTCGGCCATGTTGCTGCCCATGATCATCACCGCGTCGGAGTTGGTGAGATCACGAGCGAAAGTGGTGGCCGCGCCGCGGCCAAACGTTATCCCCAGACCGGGGACGCTGGCGGAGTGTCAGATCCGTGCCTGGTTTTCGATGGAGACGATGCCGGCAGCGCGCAGCACCTTTTGGTGGAGATAATTCCACTCGTCGTCAATCGTCGCGCCGCCGAGCGAGGCAATTGCCAGGACGTGATTGACCGTCTTCTCGGCCTCGCCGACTTTCGCCTTCTCGATGAAGTTCGCGTCGCGTGTCTTCTTGAACCGCTCGGCGATCATTTCCATCGCCTTCTCAAGCTCAATCTCTTCCCAGTGGTCGGAGTTGGGCGCGCGATATTTGGCTTTGGTCCAACGGTTGGGGTTGACGGCGAGTTGGTAGGTGGCTGCGCCCTTGGGGCAGAGGGTGCCCTGGCTGATCGGGCTATCGTAGTTGCCCTGGATATCCGTAATCTTGCCGTCCGCGACGGTGACGATTTGTCCGCAGCCGACAGCGCAGTACGGGCACACGCTCGGCACTTCTTTCCCCGTCTTCACAGTTTGGGAACGGTAGCGGGCGCGAACCGCCGCCGCATCCAAGCCCAGTCCGCTGGCCTCGGCGGCGGCAGCGCCCCCCATCGCGCCGGCCGACAGTTTAAGAAATTGTCGGCGCGTCAATCGTTGTGCCATATCAGGTCTCTCTCCTTGTCTCTGTGAGACACTCTCATTGAGACGCTACGCTGGGTGGATGGAACGTTCGTAAATAGCCACCTCCTGAGAGAATTTCAGGGCAGATATGGAATTGTTGAAGGCGGGAAACAGACAGATACCAATGAGATTATGGCG
>JBQTJD010000161.1:0-20680 GCA_052387475.1 Anaerolineales bacterium
GATCGAATAGTGGCTAGAATAGTAGCCACACACTGATGCCCAAATTGGGCTGGTGTTAGTGAGAGACGCGGAAATAAGGAAACTGTGAATTCCACGGTGCCAAATGTCGACCGCCGCGGTTACAAAACATTGAGCAACCTTGACATTAACTGCTACGTGATTACTGCCTGTCTTCAATGACTGCTTCAGAGCGTTTTCAAGTGAGTTCTTCAAAATCCCGGGCGGCGGAAATGCTGATGCGTGACTAGAATTGAGTAACGCAAAAGTAGCGTTCAAGCGGTTGAGAATGCCTTGATCCACATTCATTAGTTTTTGTCCAGATCCGTTAGTGTTTTGTTTCGATTGATCTCCGCAAGTTGCGCGAGCGCATCACCTTTTAGTCTAGCGGTTGATTTAGTGCCTACTGCTGCTGCCCAAAGAGAATCACGAAATCGTGCCAGGCCACCGCTACCCAAGTAGCCTTTGGCTTTGAATTGTTCTTTTGGTAGGAAACGACCATTCCTTAGGAGCCCCGCTCTTTTCATGAGTTTACGCAACAAGTCGGTAAGTGTCTTCTTGGCATCGGAAGAGATGAGCGCAGTGCCCTTCTTTTTCAAACTCCAGATGCACCATGGTGTGAGTGTGAGAAATGAGACGACCACACGGCCTTGATAGGCGACATTGTCGGGATCCAGATCATGAGACTCTTCGACCTCCTCTTTTCTGCCCGTAGCTTCCAGCCAAGCCTCAAGACATTGAGCTATGAATTCTGCTTGTGCATCAAGGCTTATGACTCCGCCTTTGTCCAAATAGTCCAACACATCTTCAATGGCGGAATTCAAGGTTGCCAGAGTCACAACGTCTTTTACACCAAATCGAATGCCAGGGATTTGAACCATTCCTACCAAGGGGCCAATTTCGAGCATTAACTTGCGACCCAGGTCTTGCGCGCGCTCTTTGTTGTCTAATGGTCCTCGTGGCCCGCGGGCTGTTGGGAACAAATCTGCAACAAGAGATCTGTCAACTTTCTTCTGGTAGAAATTGACATCAATAAATATCTGAGCTTGCCGGCGGGGTGCCTCGCCAGACGGGTCAAGATCTATGAACACTTCGGCTGGAATTTCCCACCTTATTCCAGGCTTCTCTTCTTGCATCAAGCACACGGCGAGATAAGCCCCGTTGATCCGATGTTGGCCATCTATTACAGCGAAGTTGAGTGCTGGATCCTGTTCATCGAAAATCAATTTTGCAGCGCCATACATGTTCTCTGATTTCTCTATGCGGGCGCCATTTACATGAAGAAGCACGTTTGAAAATGTAGGATAAGCACTTTTCTGAAATCCTACGACCTTGGGTACTCTCGGTGGCCATTCCCTCCCAGCCTCCAACGATTTGGGCTCGTATATCTTCCGGAAATGCTTGTTGATTCGTGCGGGTGCATCAATGATCTCTTGCTGCATAAGGTATGCAGCAATCTGAACAACTCTTTTCCAGTCGAGTGAGCGTTGAATGGCTCTTACCTTGTCCGGGTTTCGATGGGGTGAGTGAGGCGTGCCAGGCCACCATTCCATTAGTTTTCGTACATCCAACGCCGCTAAACACTGGGGGACAGTCTGCAATGATTCCTGAACGAAGGGGTTGGCCGGAACAAGCACCGTCACGGTCTGAATAGAACCTTTGGTACTCATGTAGCTTCCTCGTGTTCCCTAGGCGTTTGATGATGAAACTGTAGCAACGATGATTGTCGAAATCGCTAGCAGCGTGCCCCACTGCCATGGCTGAAGAAAATGGCGATTATCGTCCAGTATATCCCTATTAATATTACAAAGACAGATGTTCCGCCAACCTAGTGAGGCAACTTCCTGCTCCTCGGTCGCTGCGCGATGCTGAGCAGTTCCTCGCTGGCGTGGGCCGTACGCTTGGCGTTGAAGTGGATTTCGGTTATTGAGTCGGAGTATGCAGGTAGCTTGCGGTTGCGCTGCTCGGCGGCGAAGGCTTTCGGGGCTTTGGTCAGCTTGTAGATATTGTCATGTGTCGTCTGGATGGTCGCATAGATTTCAATGATTGTGCTGAACCTATCGCCTATGCCAAAAGTAAAAGCCCAATGACAACTGGAGAGCAGATCATTTGCAGAGAATTAGGGGCGGTACACATCTTTGCGATGGGCCACACGCACCACGGTGACCATCAGCACGGTATCGGCAATCAAGTAGAGCACACGGTAATCCCCCAACGGGCAATCTCGACGCGATAGGTCATTGGGCATTGCGTTCGCGGTCAATGTCGGCCAACGCTTCAGCGAGCGGCAGAGCATCCAGCGGTTCGTTCAATGCCTCTTCAAACAGGCGCTGCAAGCCGGGCAACTCAGCCAGGTCGTCTTCGTCAAGCGGTGTGACAATCAGCACGCCGTTCTTATCGAGCCGCAACTGCACCGCCTGACCGTCGGGCAGCAACTCCCACAGTTCTTCAGGCAAAGCCAGCGTGTGTCCACGAATGGTGATATTGATGGCGTCCATGGCTACCTCCACTGCGGCGAATTATAGCGGCCTATGTTGATGTATCAAGAGCGCCGGCAATTGAGGTGCATTTCTCGATATTGGCCGGTTTGCTCCAAGCCCGCGTCCTCGCGGGCGCTCTGGCAGGGCATCCGTCCGCGAGCGTCGCTTCGCTTATGCGGACGGGGAGCGGGCCGCTAAAGAGCGAGCGACCAAAAATATGAAATGCACCCGGCGACTGCGTTGGGACTGAATTGAGAGCGCGACGGCACTATCCCATCAGCAATCGGGCGATGACGAAGAAAATCCCGATCACAATCACGGCCCAGATCAGCAGGGCCGCCGGCAGCATGAAGCGCGGCCACGGTTGTTCTTCGTAATAATCACGCTGAGGTGGGGGCGGCAACTCCCGCTGAGGGGGCGCGGGCCGGGGAGGATGGATGGGCGATTGATCCACTGCCACGGGAGCCGAAGTGCTAGCGGCGGGCTGTTCGTACATGCGTTGCCAGTTCACCACCGGTTCAAGCGAAGGCGCGGCGGCAGGGATGAGCGGCGCGTTGGGCGGCTTGGCCGGTGGCTCTTCGGCGGGCGGCGCTGCTTCCGAGGGGCGGATGCGATGTTCGCTCGTGCTGCGCTCCGCCCTTCGGCGTTTACGTGCCCGTGAGGCGCGACGATGCGAGCGCGTGTCGGTCGTCTCCGGCTCGGTGCTTTCTGCAATGGAAGCAGGCGGTTCCGGCGTGATCTCGGCCACCGGCTCAGGTTCAGGTTCAACCGCCATCGCCGCCGGCATATCGACCACAGACTCAGATTCAACCTTCATCACCGCCGCATCAAGCGCGGGTTCGCTCGCGGCAACGCCCGTAGGTGGCTCGGTTGAAGGCGCCGGCCTGTCAGGCTCAAACGTGATGACGGGGCTGGAGCTGAAAGTCACGGGTTCCGGGGGAACAAGGATGGAGGTGACGCTTGGCCGCGTCGGTGGCGCTGCAACTTGCAGTTCAGCATCAAGAGACGGCGGTTCAGTTGCACCGGCTTCCAACGCCATGGGGAGTGCGCTTTCAGCCGAGCCGTATTCCTCCACTGGGGCCACTTCACTCACCGCTACGTCGTCTGACACTTCTCCAATTGGCTGGGGTGTATCGCTTGGTTCATCTGCGATCACCGACTCGGCCGCTGCCGTCCCTTCACCCTGATCGGTGGACAGGCCGGCCAGACGGGCTTGAGCTTCGGTATTGAAGGGGTTGATTTGCAGCACATGCCGCAAGCACTCGCGTTGCCGGGGGGCGTCGAGGACGGCCATGCTCATCAACAGCCAACCGCGCTCCGAGTTGGGATGCTGGCGCAGCAACTTCCTGAGCATGCCACGCGCCTTGGATAGTTGGCCCGCCTGGATTTGCTGATAAGCCTCAAACAGAATCTTGGTCGGCGTTGAACTCATAGTTGCGAGATGGGCGGCGCGCTAACGTTATGCCCCTGCGCGGTGGCCGACAGTCTTGCGGTGATGGCTGAACAAAAGTGCGCGGAGCGGTCGGCCACTAACTGAAATTGTAGATGGTCTGAACGATGGGTATGAATAGGACTTCTGTTGGAATTCTGTGAGCGGCGGCAGAGGCGGGTCACCGGCGAACGGTGGCCGTCGGGGTTGGAGGCACGTTGGTGGCACTGGGGATCACGGTGGGCGAATTGGTGGCCCGAGGCATCGGAGTGGCCGTCCACTCGGGCGGCAGCGTGGGGGCCTGTAACGGCGTGAGTGGCGCAACGCCGGTGGCGAGCGGAGTCGCAGTTGCGGCAGGCGGGGTCGGCGTCGCCGGTGTGCCCCACAAGGAATACGCGCCTAATCCCAAAAGAACGGTGAAAATCGCAGCCCAAATCAAAACGATGGCCGGGATGAGCCAATTGGAAAAGATGCGCTGTCTGGGCGTGGCGCGCGGCTCCGGAGAACTGGGCGCCGGCAACGGCGGCGCGACCGCTTCGGCCACCGGCTCGATGACCGGCTGGGTGGGCGCTTCAGTTAGGTCATCCAGCGCGGTATGCGCTTCCGCCTCATCGGCCAGTAAGGCAGGCGGAGGATTGGTATAGGGTGAACCGTTCGCGGTATTCAACTGCGCCAGACGCGACTGCGCGTCGGCGTTGAACGGGTTGATGAGCAGAACCCGCTGAAGGCAATCGCGCTGTTGCGCCGGTTCGGCGACGGCCAGGCTCATCAGCAGCCAGGCGCGTTCGGAGTTGGGGTTGTTGCGGATGAACTTACCCAGCAGGGTGCGGGCGTCGGGGAGGTTGCCGGCTTTGATCTGCGTATAGGCCTGGAGGAGGACATCATTATTCGTCGTGCTCATTCAAACGCAAACCTTCTACCAATCGATTCAGGACAGAGGACGGCCAATCTCCGTCAGGCTTTCCCCCCGGCCTTCGGTGACGCGGCGCATGACGTCAATCTGGGTGCTGTCACGCAACTCCACGCCCAGCGCCACGGCACGCTGGCGCACTTCCGAGGTGAAGCCGGCCGGGGCCAGCAACACCGCCCGTTGCGCCTTGTGAGCATCACGCGTCCGCGCCAATGTTTCGATCAGTTCCGGGCCGGGCAGCGCCTCGCTCACCTCGCAGCGGATCAACGTCCGCTGGCCGCCCTTCACCACCATCATCTCTTTGCTTTGCTCGCCGGGAACCCCATCGCGCAAAATCGTGTAACCCTGGCTACGATAATAATCGGTCGCCAGCTTTTCCAGATCACCGGCTGGCAGGCTCACCCGGCTGGTGAAGACGCGCCGGTCTTGTGGTGCGCTCTGCAACTTAGCGCGTTCATACATCGCCCGCGCGCCGATGGCGATCAGCACAAAGCCCAGTACCGGCAACAGCACCAGCACCGTAATCCGCAGCGGCGAGTCGGTTTGGGTTAATGAACTCAGCCAATCCATAGTTTTGTCCTCGAACCTGCGCGATTCTATGGGGGATGGGCTGTTGATAGAATAGGCCGAAGGTTATTTTTTGATTTGCAAACGAAAGACCAACGTGAGCAAACAAGCCTACAGAAAACAAACGCGCCGATCCACTGGATCGGCGCGCAGAAGGCTGAGGCGAAACTCGCTACCAGGCTACGAAACTCTCAAACTGCCACACGTCCTCATCCGCCGGACGGCCTTTGTTGTTCCAATGCTCAAACGGGTCGAAGCGGTTTTTCAGCGGCGTCCAATCGGTGGGCGTCGAAGGACACGGGCCGAGGTAGGGATTTGCCACCGCTAGCACGTCGCGATGCGGCAAGTCATCCGGCACACACACGCCTTGGCGCGGATTGCGGATCATCCAAAACAACGCGCCCAGCACGGAAGCGGCCACCTGCAAAGTCGTCGCGCTTTGGCCCGGCGCCAGCCGCCGCGCTTCGTGGATGTCCAGTTGTGAGCCAGTCCACCACCCGGTGAGGTCGTGCCCCATCAACAGCACGCCGAGTTCATCCATGCCGCTGGTGATCTCATCGTTCATGATGCGCTGCCGGCTCTGCAACACATAGCTCCGCATCTTCAGTTCATGCAGCGAGGCGATGGCGGCGTCGGTGGGCAAATAGGCGTAGTGCACGGTGGGGCGGTAGATGGCTCTGCGTCCGTATTCGGTCTCTTCCCACACGGTAAGATGATCACAAATCGTAAAAGCCTCGCCGTGGCGCACCACCATGCCGATGATCTCGCCGCCCAACGGCACCCATGAGCGCACGTACGTGTTCATGCCCATCTGCGCCAGACAGATTTGGTTGCACGGCCCATCGTGATGGACGTGCGCGTTCGGCGGGAGCTTCTTTTCGTGCGTCCCCCAGCCCATCTCGGCCGGCGCCACACCTTCTTCGTGAAAGCCCGCCACCGACCAGGTGTTGACAAATTCATCTACCGCCTTCGGCTGGTCGCTGATCTGCGTATCGCGCTCGGAGATGTGGATGACTTTGGTGCCCGTCGTCAGCGCCAGTTGAGCGAAGTTCTCATCGGCTAGCGCGCGTTCGAGGGCGGCTTTGCGCGCTCGCCCATCGGGCGCGGCCCCAACCGGCAGGCCTTGCTTGAGCATCGCGTTGGCGAGGTCGAGCAGCGCCGCCTTCGTCCAATGGCTGACGAGGCCGGGGTTCGCGCCGTGCTCGACCACCGCCGTCGCGCCCGGCTCTGACCATGAGTTGCGCAACTGGCGCAAACGCATGTGACGCACATACAGTGTGCGGTCAATGGGTGCGACGACGCTGGCATCCTCGTAGGGGTCCCACAGCTCCACCGAGGTGTTGATGTACAGCACCTGCTGATCGTGGCACCATTGCACGATGGCGTTGCAGTCAATGTTCCACGCCAAATCTATCAACACGTCGCCTGGGCCGAGGTATTGGCCAAGCAGCAGCGCCATGTTCTCGCGCGTCACCCGGTCTTGCACGTAGCGCGCACCGGCCGCCAACGTGTCGGGGATGATGTGGCGCAGGTCCTCAAAATCCATGATCGTCAGTTTCGAGAAGTCCATCTCGAAGTGGCGCAGGATGAGAGGTTGCAAACACTGCGACACCGAGCCGCAGCCCAGAATCAACGCCCGACTGGAAAACGGAATCTTCATCTCGCTTCTCCTCAGTTCAATCGGTTGACAAAATAGAAGAGCCGAGACGCCCGCCGTGTCCGGCGCAACGCGTCGACTCCTGAAAGTCACAGGTTCAATTGGGCAACTGGATTGCGGCAATTATACGCAGCGCGGGCAGGTGTCAAGGGCGCGTGGAATCAAAACCGGCCCGGCAGGAGAGGGGCGGAGCGTAGCTCCGCTGCCGGGCCGGTATGAGGTTGCGCTACTACTGTGGGGCCAGTGCGAGGAGAAGAGCCAGGATCAGTATCAACGCATAGCCCAATAGCACGAGGCGGTAAAGGATCGGCTTGGATGTAGGCATGGACGGTCTCCTTTCAGAAAAAAGTCGGGCGGATGAATTCCCCTCTTCATCAGACCGGCGATATGGAGGAACCTAGGCATTCAATCCATCAGAACCGAGGCCAACGCTTGGCCTTTGTCGGACCCGCGCTGCACGGCAACGGCAAAAAGGTAAGTGCCGGCCTTCCAGGTTTCAGTCCGGATGGGCAGCATATCGATGTGGTAGAAGCCAGGCAGCCGGCCCGCCGACGTATTGACGATGTTCACCAACGCCCCACCCGGGCCGACGATCATCGGATCGACTTTGAAATTGGCGGCACCCAATCCGGTCACCGGTTGGCCCTGGTCATCGGTCACGGACGCAACGAGGTAGTTGGGCCGGCGGTTGCCCGGGGCGGCGATTGTGTCTTCGGACATGGCAGAGACAATTAAGCGTGACATGATGATCCTCCAGAAGAGTTGGAATGACCTCAGGCGTGGCACGTATCACAATGCAATTTCCGCCTGAGCGTGCTATCCTGTTTGTCTAAACGCGTGTGCGCGGATTATTCCCGGAAGCCGTATGGGCAAATTGAGGCCGTGGCTTGTGATGAAGGGTTTCAATGGGCCTGGGTTGCCGGACTGAGGTGGAACGGAGTCAAGGACAACGCAACGCAATCTCCGAGCGCCATCATTGGGAGGACTCGGACGGCGAGCAGTCGGCGTGTGAACAATCACTGAGTTGGGTGCATTTCAAAGTGGGGGCATCCTGCTCGCCGACCGCATAAGCGTAGCGACGCCCGCGGTCGGAACGCCTTGCCAGAACGCAGGCTTGGAGCAATCTTGCCCGCAGCGTGAAATACACCCCACTGAGTTCTACCAGTTGACGGGCCTCAGTTCAGGACCCACGATATGGCTCCCGCCGCCATGGTGCGCATCATGCAGGAAGTGGCCCGCATACCACAGCACTACATCCTGGTTCTCGACCAGTTCACCGTTCACGAAGCGGTCGAGTTGCGCTTTGGATAGGCTCGCGTTCGTCGTAAAGCCTTGCCCGTCGTCAACCTCAGAACCGCGATAGCGCAGAACCCAGACATCGCCCACGCCGTAGCTGTCGGCTGCGCCATCGTTCGCACCGGGGATCAACTCGTAGCCTTCACCCGTGGAGGTGTTGGTGACGCGCCACTTCCGCTTGCGGGTGGCATCGCGCAGACGGCGGATTTCGTACGACTTCTTGTGCCAGTTGGTGGCTGCAAAGAGCGGCGGATCGTTAAACTCCTCCACCAGATTTTTTCCGGCGGTTCGGATGTCGAAATCAAAACGCCAGTAAGCGTGGTGATGATGCGGCTTGCAGGTGCAGGGATTGTTGGCTGCCCCAAAACCGAAGCGCGGGCGGATGACGCCGTTGATGTGGAAACGCCACTCGCTGATGTAGCGGTACCAGCCGGCGCTCAATTCACTCACCAGCACGACTTCCTGTCCAGCGACGTAGATGGCGACCCCTTGGAAGTTGCCAGCGTCGGATCCGGAATCCAGAATCGTCTGCGGTGGTGTAGTGCACAGCCGGAAACCCGGCGCGAAGTCGGTGCCGGTGGCCTGGAAGCAATGCTCACTGTTTTGCCAGTCACGGTAGGTGGGGCCGCATCCGGCGCCCGCGCCGGCCGGCAGATATTCAACATTCAAGATGGGCACGTGTGCGCGATATAGCACCTGCTTGCCCTTGTAGTACACATGCCGCAACTCGATGCCGGAACCATTCGTGCCGGAGGAGGCAGACGGCCGCACGACGGTGAATGTCCACAAGACTGTCGCCCCCTGACGGATGGTGAGGTTGAGCTGTCGAGTAGCACCGCCATCGGCGCAGCCCGACGCCGCGGGCGGGCCGCACACGTCGCCACTGGGGTGGGCGACGCCAGGTATGTCGTGCAGCACAATATCGTGCAGCATATTGACGCCAACAATGCGGTGGCCAGCCTCGTTTGAATGCAGGCCGACTGCCAGGGTGCGCTCGATGCGCCCGTCTGGCGCTTCGATCTCAATCAACGGCGGCATGGGGCGGTAGAACTGTAACTGCTGCTCACGGATCATCGGGCTAAGTCGCTCATCATTCAAGAGATGGCTAACGGCGGCTTCATACTCCTCCGCGCTCGGCAGCGGCTGCACGGCAGACTCGGTGACGACCAGTAAATCAGGTTCATCTACACAGCCTTCGGCCAGCAACGTGCGATTGTGGGTATAGTCGTAGAGCGTAGCGCGGAAACGGCCCGGTACCTGAGGGGTGAGAGACTTTCGATCCCGGTCAATCAGGTCAACGGCCAGCAACCGGTGGCGGGTATCCGCCAGATATTCTTGCAAGTGTGGCTGCTCCAGCAGCCCGCAGGTGAGGGCGTTCAGCGCCGCCGCGTCGGGCCCCCAGGGTGTGGCTTCCACACGCAGGTCAGAGTGTTCAGAGGACATCGTCGTAATCTCCCGCTAGAACTGTCTTGAGTAGTGATCTATTGAGATGAACGCCGCCTGGTGCGGTTCTTGGCCGCATGTTGAGATGAGGCGCTGCCGTTCGATGAGCGATTGGTCTCTTCCAAAGTTGAAGCAAGTCTAACGGGCCGGCCAATGGCGGGCCCGTCAGACCTCTTCGTGCATGTGGGGCGCGAGATCAGGCTAATGCGCGCAAGCAGAACCCCACGTCATCTGAGCGCGTGTTGTGGGCATAAGGCGAGCTGTTGACAATCGCGCGATCCGACACTTGCAACAGCACAACGTAGCCGCAGGGCTGCATGGGCGACATGCCGCCCGTGTTCAACGTCCAGTTGCTGCCCGGTGCCACCGGTGTCTGGATCGTCCCAGAGGCCGGGCTGGGGCTGTTCGGCGACATGCTGGCCGGCAGGGTGCTCAGGCTATACCCGCCGAAGTAGATGTCGCGCGCGACGAATTTGCCGCTCACCGTGCTGCCCACGGTGAAGTCTTTGCAGTCGCCGCCGCTGTCAATGTGGATGTCGGCATCCGGCGAGGTGTTGTCCATCTGCAGGCGATGCCAAACCGTGCTGCCCAGCACGACTTCGGCCAGGGTGGCGATCTCAACGCGGATTTCCCACAGATCGTCGCTGCCCGGCGTCCACCAAGCCAGCACGTTGTCAATGTTCTGTAGCGTGTCCAGGTAGGCGAGATAGCCGGTGATCGGGTCGGGCGTGCGCCACGTGCCCACACCGTTGAAGTCCACGGTGCGGATCGGAGCTTTGGCCAGCACCTCCGCCGTCCAACTGCTAGTCAGCGTGTCAAACCGGCGCACCCAGACGCGATACTTGTAACCCACCGACGGCGGCCCCTGCGCGACGATCAGCCCGCCGAACGGACATTCACGCGTGGCGAGCCACGGATCGGCATTGGCGCCGGTGAGCGCGAACCTGGCGAGGGGTTTGGTCAGACCGTTGCCGAGGATGTTGATCTCGGCGACGCCGATGCCACCGAGGATGCTGATGATGGGCGCCGGGCCGATGACGATGGGGCCGGGCTTGATCTGCACGTGCGTGTCCAGCCGGTTGCCCCAATACGGAATCGCATCCGGGTCCACGGTCGAAGGCGGCGTGTTCCACGAGAGCACCCCGCGTACACGCGCGATCTTCGGCTTCGAGCACGGCTGCCGGTATGGGGCGAGATTCACCGGCAAGATCACGGCGTAATGCAGACCATCAGCCGGGATCGCGGCGATGTCGTGCACGTTGACCGAGACCGTCCCGAGGTAGGCCCAGTCGCAGGTGTCGTTCCAGTCCGCCCAGAAGGCGACATGCTCCCGGCTGCCCCGGCCGCAGAGGTCTCCGGAGTAACCGCTGGGCTTCTTCACCGTGAAGGTGGCGACGAGCCAGTCGCGGTTATAGTCCAGCCCCAAGCAGTCGAGTTCTTCGTAAGTGACGTTTCCCTTCGTCTTCACCAACGTCGCCAAGGCGTTCTGCCAATCCAGACCTGCGGCCTGCCATTCCTGGATCTGGGCGGAAAGCGCCGACTGATCGGTTAGACCGGCGTTGAGCGCGGCATACAGCGGCTCGACGCCGAAGCGATGCGGCTCGACGAAAGTAGCGGTGGCGCCTTTGGCTGCGGCCTGCTTGCCGACTGGTTTGGTCTGGTACATCTGCGCCAGCTGCGCCAGCGCCAGCGGCGGCGGGTCGGGCAGCGGGATGGGATGGAGTTTCACTTCCTCGAACTCGGGCGGCAGCTCGAGCGTTTGCCCAATGTTGAGGCCGATGATGTCCACGATGTCCAATATATTGGGTTCGCGTGGCTTGAGTTGGATGTGCACGTCCAGCACGTTGCCATAGACCGGCGGCCAGTTGGGGCTCCCCGCAGGCGGCGGCACTTCCCAGGAGAGGATCGCGCGGACCTTGGGCAGCACCGGGGTCTGGCAGGCCCTTTGTCGCGGGTCAATCTGCTGGGTGAGCGTGTAGCTCAACGGTTTGGTTAACTGATTGGCGCAGTCTCTGGCGTTGGGGATATCGTGGACGTTGAACGACACGATGCCTGCGTCCAGCCAGCCGGTACCGTAGTCGATGTAGAAGCGCACGTATTCGGTCGAGCCGGCCTGGCACAGGTTGCCTTTGTAGCCGGTGGGACGCTTGATCTGCACCGTCGCTTCCAGCGCATTCAGGTTGAGGTTGAAGCCGACGCAAGTCACCTCTTCGTAATTCTTGTTGGAGGCGATGAGCTTGACCGGCTTCAACAGGCTGGCCTCCAGGTTGCCGAAGTAATTCGGGTTTTCTGCGAGAAGCATCTGAAACTGGGCTCGCTCGCGTTCCACCTTGAAACGCGCGGAAGCGGGTTCCCTCGGCGCGCTCGTGGGATTGGTCTTGGTTGCCATGTGGTTTCTCCTTCGTTGGTATCTGACCGTGGTAAAAGCAGCTGTGGTTATTCACGCATCGGCATGGTTCATCCCCTTTCCGGATACAGACTGGTGCAAATAGAGCCAAAAGGCCGGCTGTCCGACTCATCACCTTAAACGCGGCTCGAAGGGTTTTCCAATTGCGGCATAGGCCCTAAAATCCAGGTTATGCAAAATGTGAAGGCAACGCCATGAGACCGCTCATCCGCCTCGTGGTCGGCTTGGCCGTGCTGTGGGTTGGGCTTGGGGGCGCGCCGGCGTCTCTCCTGGCGCAGGCCGGCACATACTACGTCGCGACCACGGGCAGCAACACCACCGGCAACGGATCAGCCGACAATCCGTGGGCGACCATCACGTACGCCGTCAACACCGTACCGGATGGCAGCCTCATCCTCGTCCAGCCCGGCACGTACAGCGGTGAGGTGCAGTTGAGCCGGGCCTTGTCATCCGGCGTCACCATCCGCTCGGAGACGCCGTACCTGGCCCGGCTGCGGCACACCGCCACGGTGGTGAAGTGTTTCTACGGCAAGAACATCACGCTGGAAGGATTCGATATCGCGCACACTGGGCCGGGCGCCGGGGCGCTCGTCATCCAGATTCAGGATTTGCGCGGCCCGCAGCCCGGTTGTGCGGATGGGGATTGCGTGAGCGGCATCGTGTTGCGGAACAACCTTCTGCACGATAGCGAGAACAATGACATTCTGAAAATCAACAACGGCGCGGCCAACGTCGTGGTTGAGGGTAACATCTTTTACAACCAGTCGGGCAGCGACGAACACATTGATATCAACAGCGTCACCGATGTGATCGTGCGAGACAACATCTTCTTCAACGACCGCGACCTCGACCTCGACACCAGCAGCTTCATCGTCATCAAAGACAGCAACGGCAATAGCGACGCCAACGTCGGCAGCCTTCGCATCACCGTGCGCCGCAATGTTTTCCTCAACTGGCAAGGCTCCAACGGCAGCAACTTCGTCCTCATCGGCGAGGACGGGCAGCCGTTCTTCGAAGCGCAGGAGGTGACGGTCGAGAACAACCTGATGCTCGGCAACGCGGCGGATGAGATGCGGGCGGCCTTCGGTGTGAAGGGCGGCAGGAACATCACCTTCCGCAACAACACCGTCGTTGGCGATTTGCCGGCGCTGGCCTTCGCCTTCCGCGTCAATCGTGAGGGCGGCAACCCTGTCAACGAGACCATCCTCATCTACAACAACATTTGGTCAGATCCGACCGGTACAATGGGACGGGAGCTAATCAGTGGTCAGAATGATTTCTCGGACGGTCTGCCCTCGGAAGTGACCGGGCTGGTGCTCGACAACAACCTGTACTGGAACGGCGGCGCCGCCATCCCACCGGGTGATCAGGTGAACCCGAACGTCAACGACACGGGCCGCGTCATCGCCAATCCGCTGCTCGGCGCGCAGTCGGGCGTGGTACTGCCGAAGTGGAACGGCTCTGCGTTTCCGAGCGGCAACACCTCCATCCGGCAGGAGTTCGTGAGGCGCGTCAACACTTACGGGTCATTGAGTGGTAGCAGCCCGGCGCTCAACGCCGCGAACGCCGGTCAATCACCGGGCGATGACATCCTTGGCAACCCGCGTGCCTCGGCCGAACTTGGCGCGTTCGAGCTTAATCCGCCGGTGTTCAACTTGCGGCTGTATTTGCCGCTGGTGCGACGATGATGCGCTGCATAGCGGCGTTAGAGAAGCGCGAAGCGTCCCAACGAATGTTGCGCTTTCTCCAACGCAAGCAAGGCTTGCGTCTGCGCCGCGCAATTCTGTTGCTGTTTCTTCTCGGCTGGGGCGCAACGCCCGCACAGGCCGCGACCAACTGCGCGCCGCTGTCACTGGCGACGGGCAACATCATCAACGTCGCCACCGTCGCTCAGTTGCAAAACGCGGTCAGCAATCTCACCTCGAATACTACAATCTTGATTGCGGATGGCACGTACGATTTGACGAACACGCTCAACATCCGCGCGGTGGATAATGTAACGTTACGCAGCGCCAGCGGCAACCGCGATGCGGCGGTGCTGCGCGGCAAGGGGATGAGCAACAGCAACTACGGCAACGTCCCACACGTCATCGCGATTTATGATGCGAACGATGTGCTGATTGCGGATGTGACTTTGCGCGACGCGTATTTCCATCTCGTGCAAGTTCATGGCGAGGACAGCCCGCAGCGCCCGCGCTTTCGCAACCTGCATTTGATTGACTCCGGTGAGCAGTTCATCAAAGGCTCGACCAATGGCGCACAGCAGCCGCGACGCTATTCGGATGGTGCCATTGTGGAGTGTTCGCTGTTTGAATATACGAACCGCGCGCGCAGCGATTACACGAATGCGGTGGATGTACTGGCCGGGGCGGATTGGGCCATCCGCGACAACGTCGTCCGTAACATCCGCGCGCCGGTGGGACATTGGGCCGGTCCGGCGATATTGATGTGGCGTAACTCGCTCAACACCGTCGTCGAACGCAATCAGTTCATCGAATGTGATCGCGCTATCGCCCTCGGATTGAGCGCGCCCGATAGCAACTCGCGCGCCGGTGAGGCCATCTACGATCATCAGGGCGGCCACGTCCGCAATAACTTCATTTATCGCGCGGGCGGCGGCGACGTGGGCATCACTGTCAACTACTCGCGCAACTACGCCATCCATCACAACACCGTCCTCCTCAACGACACGTTTCCGTGGGCGATCGAGTACCGGTTTGAGTCGAGCAACGGCGCGATTGCGTACAATCTCACCGACGGCCCGATTCAGCAACGCGATGGCGCAGCCGGAGTGCTCACTGGCAACCTCACGAACGCGTCGCCGACCTGGTTCGCAAATGCAGCGGCGGGCGATTTGCACCTGAACGCCAGCGCCACGGCGGCGATTGACCGGGCCGCGACCCTCACCGCTGTTGGCGATGATTACGACGGCCAGTTGCGCGGCGCGCTGCCCGACATCGGCGCGGATGAATTCAATCCGCCGACACTTAACCAGCGGCTCTACCTGCCGCTTGTTCGGAGGTAGCCGATTGAAATCGGCAGCTGACCTAGGCAAACCCGCTGAAGCGGGTTGTGCGGCGCGCAAGTGCGCTTTAGCGTACTTCCGACTCTCAGCCGCGAAATTCATTTCGCGGTGAGCGGTTACGTTTGGAGATGATATGCTCTTACCCCTCATTGGAATTACGGTGCACCCAGATGATGATGCTGACCGCACAAGTCTCGATTACTTACTGGCCTTAATCGTGGAAGGCGTAGAGCGTGCGGGCGGCGCGCCAGTGCTCATCCCGTTGAACTTACGCGCTGACACGTTGCGCGCGCTTTATCAACGGCTCGACGGCGTGCTGTTCTCCGGCGGCGGCGACATGCAGCCCGAGCTATACAGCGCGACGCCGCATGCAACGATGGGCGGTGTGAGCGCGGAACGCGACCGGGTTGAGATGAGTTTGATGCGCTGGAGCGTGGACGAGGCGAAACCGTTCTTCGGCATTTGTCGCGGCGCGCAGGTGATGAACGTCACGCTTGGCGGCACCTTGTACCGCGACATCAGCGAGTACATCGGCGCGCACAAGCACACATACGATGGCGAGACCGCGTACACGTTGCGCCCACACGCCGTACAAGTAGTAGAGGAGTCTACGCTGGCGCATATCCTCGGCCAGCCGATGGTGACGGTGAACAGCCTGCATCATCAGGCCGTGCGCGAGGTTGCGCCGGGGGTGGCCGTCTCCGCGCGGGCAGCCGATGGCCTGGTGGAGGCGATTGAACTGCCACAGCATCCTTTCGCGCTGGCTGTGCAGTGGCACCCCGAGTGTCTGCTTGATGCGCCGGAGATGCTGGGTATTTTCAAGGCATTCGTGCAAGCGGCGGGGAAAAGATCGGACACGGACCAACGCGGATAAACGCGGATTGAAAAGATACCCGCTGATGGGTCTCTTTTATTTCTCACTGTGAGAGTCATCTCCGAGTCGGAGACGGGCCACCGGCCCGTGTAAGCGTAGCGGCGGCGTCTCCAGTGCTGACCCATTACGGCACAAAGCCTTGTAATTCCTCCGGCGTGCCCTCGGCCTCGAGTGTGGCAATCAGTTCATCCAACTGTTGTTCGGCCTGCGCGCTCAAGGCCTCGCTGCCCGGCGCTGTCCCTTGAACGGCGGGCGCTGATTGTGGAGTGTCACGCCGCGCGCCACAGGCCGTGAGTGTTCCGAGCGTCATCGCCCCAATCAGTATCATCGTCATCAATTTCCGTAGCATCGTCGTCCTCCGAAATAATGGAGCAGGCCACGCACTCGCGCGGCCTGCTTTCGTTCATCGTCGTTCGTCATCTGTCGCGATTGCAAATCGCCGTTACGGCGTCGCGGTCGGTTTCGGCCCGGGGCGATTAGCGTCGCGTACGCTTACGCGGAAATCGCGCACCGCTTCGCGCAACTCGCGGCCAGCCTCGTGGATGAGTTGGCGCGCATCGCGTAGCGCCTTGCCGGCGTTGACAACCGTCTCGCGCGCTTGCTCGATGTTCGTCACCTTGCCGCTGTCGTCGAAACCGGCGTGCGCGCTCAGGATGCCGGCAGCCTCATCGTGCTCGGCCTGCGCCGCAGCTACGCCGGCCTCGAAGTCGGCCAGCGCCACTTCGAGTGTGGAGGTGTCTTTGCCCTCGGACTGCGCCTTGGCGATCAGTTCCTGCACCTTGGCCTCGACTTCGTCAGCCTTGCTCAGCCGCTCAGCCTGCTTGCCCAGCCACTCTTGCGCTTTGGCATAGGCCTTCTCCAACCGCGCGGTCTGCTTGGCCGGGTCGTGGGCCGGGGCCTCGGTCTGCGCGAAGGCCGGGGCCACGCTGCCGAGCAACAGGCCCAACGCCACCACACCGCCGAGCACGTTCACAACTAACTTGCGTCCAAAATTGATGGGGTTCATTTTGTTTCTCCTTTTCGGTATCTCATACTCAACTTGCGAGCAGAATAAGGTCCGGGCATTATGGGCGTTGGCGGGAGTTGTAACCGTTGTGTAAAACAGCTAAACGTTGGCTGAGAATCGGGGCCACCCGATAGGTCTGTGGTAACGTTGGCCTCCGGAAAGTTTCGCGCCAAGACGCAAAGACGCCCGGCACATTTATCGAACTTCGCGTGGCCAATCTAAGATCTGCAATCTCCAATCTGCAATCTCCACTCACCCGCCGCCTCCTCAACGCCTCCGCGCTCATTGCCTTTTTCTTCGCGGTGGATAAGGCCGTGGCCTTTCTGCGCCAGCGCATCGTCGGCCAATACTTCGGCCTCAACTCGGTGCTCGACGCGTACAACGTCGCCAACAACCTGCCCGATTTGCTCTTCACGCTGATCTCCGGTTCGGCGCTCTCCATCGCCCTCATCCCCGTGCTCACCGAAACCCTCAGCCGCGATGGGCGCGCGAAGGCGTGGGAGCTGTTCTCGCTGGTCGCCAACCTCGCCTTCGCGGCGACGGCGGCCTTTTCAATTTTCATCTTCATCTTTGCCGAGGCGCTGGTCGCGAACGTCGTCGTGCCCGGTTTCACCCCCGAGCAGCAAGGCCTGGTCGTCGAGCTGATGCGTATCAACCTGCTCGCCACCCTCATCTTCTCCGTCAGCGGGTTGGTGATGGGGGCGTTGCAGGCCAATCAACATTTCCTTCTACCCGCGCTCGCGCCCACGCTGTACAACGTCGGGCAGATTGTGGGCGTAACGGTGCTGGCGCCGCGCTGGGGGATTTATGGACTCGCGGCCGGCGTCATCCTCGGCGCGGTGCTGCACCTCGCGATTCAGATTCCGGGCCTCGTCCGCTACGGCTTCCGTTGGACGCCGCGCCTCACGCTTACGCATCCCGCTGTGCGGCACGTGCTCACCCTCATGGGGCCGCGCATCATCACGATTTTTCTTTTGCTGCTCACGCTCTCCATCGCCCGCGATCGGCTGGCCTCGTATTTGAATGTGAGCGGCGCGGTCTCGGCGCTCGATTACGGCTGGCTGTTGATGCAGTTTCCCGAGACCATCCTCGGCACGGCGCTGGCGACGGCGATGCTGCCCACGCTCTCCGAACTCGTCGCGCGCGGCGAGCACGCGCAACTGCGCCGATTGTTGCGCCGCGCCCTCGGCGTGCTCGTGTCGCTCACCATGCTGGTGGCCGTCATCGCGTTCGCGCTGCTGCCGTGGGCGGTGCGCCTCGTCTTCGAGGGCCGGGCCTTCACACCGGATGCGACTGAAAAAGTTGCGCTGGCCGCGCAGATGTTCATGCTGGGCCTGGTCGGCCATTCGGTGAAGGAAGTGACCGCGCGCACGTTTTATGCCTATCAAGACGCGCGCACGCCACTGTTCACAGCGGCGATAAACTTGGTCGTGTTCGTGTCAGCGGGCGTGACGCTCACACCGGTGATGGGCTTCGCGGCGCTGGCGTTGGCGAACAGCGTGTCGTTCACGCTCGAAGCGGTGGTGATGGCGGCGATCCTATGGAGGCGAGGCTGGCTGTGAACGCGACTTTTCTGCGATTGAGTAGTGTCGGGCTGTTGTTGGCCGCATGTACGACGACGCCCACGGCCACGCCGCCGCCCACTGACTCGAGCCAACTGCTGCCCGCCTCCGCGCCCACCGTCATCGTGCCCGCCTTTGCCGCGCGCATGGCGCAGGTCCAAGCCGCATTGCAGGCCCCCATCCCCGTGCTGCTGCTGGATGGCTTGACCGAACCGCAGCAAGTGGCGCAGACGCTGGCCGTCACCGACCCGCGCGTGGTGCAATACTTCGGCGACCCGAGCACTGGCGCGGCCATGCGCAACGAGGTCTTCAACGTGCATCCATTCCGCGAGAGCGATATCACTGACACGACGGTGGCATGCCAGCAAGCCGAGTGCTATCGCGTCGAGATCTACAACTACGCCTACAACCTCACCACCGTCGCTGTCGTAAACGTGACGGGCCGGGCGGTGCTGGCAGTGAACTATTACTCCGACACCCAGCCCGACTTGAATCAACCGCTCACCGACCTCGCGCTCGCCATCGTCAAAGCTACGCTCGACAAGCCCGGCGTGGCCGCGTCGTTAGGCATCCAGCCGGAGGCGGTGAACGCGTTGATGGCGAGCACCAAGACGGCGTTGAACGATACGCACTGCGAACGCTCGCGGCATTTGTGCGTCGCGCCGACCTTCGTCTCGGGTGAGCGGGCGTTGTGGGCGATTGTGGATTTGACCGACGGCAAACTCGTCGGCGTACGCTGGACGGAGCTGGGGCAATCAAGCGGCCAGCCCGTTACCGAGCAATCGCTGCAAAACGAAGTGGTGACGCGTGATTTCTGTGATCAATCACACACGCTGGCGCGCGATGGATGGACGTTGAGCTATGGCCTCACCAGTTCCGACGGGCTCCGTATCGCCGAGGTGCGTTTCAACGATCAGCCGGTGCTGGCCAGCGCCAAGCTGGTGGATTGGCACGTGAGCTATTCGCAGGCTGAGGGCTTCGGCTATAGCGATGCGGTGGGCTGCCCGGTGTTCAGCGCGGCGGCGGTCGTGGCGCTCAAAGGGCCAGAGATCAAAGACATCCCCGGCGGCTTCGCGCTCACGCAGGAATTCCGGAGTGAGATTTGGCCGCTGCCCTGCAACTACAGCTACGAGCAACGCTACGAGTTTTACACCGATGGCCGCTTCCGCGTCGTCGTCGCCAGCCTCGGGCGCGGCTGCGGCAGGGACGGCATGTACCGGCCTGTCATCCGCATTCAGCCGGCGGCTGAAGCCCTCACCTTCGGTGAGTGGGACGGCGCGGCGTGGCAATCATGGTCGGAGGAGCGCTGGCAATCGCAATCAGCCGAGACCGCGTACACGCCGGAGGGCTATCAATATCGCTTCACGGATGCAGCGGGCAGCGGCTTTTATCTTGAGCCGGGGCGCGGCCAGTTTGGGGATGGCGGGCGCGGCGACAACGCCTATGTGTACGTCACGCGCTACCATCCCAACAAAGATGAAGGCGAGGCCGACCTCATCACCATCGGCCCGTGCTGCAACACCGATCACCAACAAGGGCCGGAGAAGTTCATCGAGCCGGAACGCATTGAGGCCGCGCCGATTGTGATCTGGTACGTGGCCCAACTCAAGAACGACGGCGCGCCAGGCCGCGAGTATTGCTGGGCCGATACTGTGCTCGAGAACGGCGTGTACGTGCCGCGCATCTGGCCGTGCGCCGCCGGGCCGATGTTTGTGCCGGTGCGATGAGCGTGTATGGCGAAGAAAAAACAAGCCGCGAAATCCAAAATCCCGGCCTCATCGCGGCGCGCGCCAGTGGTGTGGATTGGGTTGCTGGCGCTGGCCGTGGTCGTGGGCGGAGTCGCGTTGTGGTGGGCCAACGGCGGCGCGCTATCGCTGACGCCGACAGCCGCGCCGCCGAGTCAATTGGGCGGCGTGACGAGTTGCCGCCGGTTGCCCGGTTTCGTGGCGGCGCAGGGTTTCGATCCCGCCACGGCCGCGCTCAGCACTTCGGATGATCGGCGGATGGGCCTGCTACTCGTCGAGCCG
>JBQTJD010000162.1:0-7518 GCA_052387475.1 Anaerolineales bacterium
ATCGGCATCCTGCTCAACCCGAAGGTCATCATCGCCGACGAGCCGACCAGCGCGCTGGATGTGGTCACGCAACGGCAGGTGATGGAAACGATCGATCACATCCAAAACAAGCTGGGCGCGGCCGTCATCCTCATCGGCCACGATATGGGGCTGATGGCGCAGTTTGTGGATAAAGTGGCGGTAATGTATGCCGGGCGGCTGATGGAGGTGAGCACGGTGCGCGAGATGTTCACCGACCCCAAGCACCCCTACGCCAAAGCCTTGATCAGCAGCTTGCCCAACCTTGAGAACAAAGGCGTGTTTCAGGGCATCCCCGGTCTGGCGCCCTCGCTGTTGCGTTTGCCTAGCGGCTGTGCCTTTCACCCGCGCTGCCCGGCGGTGATGGAGGTATGCAAGACGGTGCGGCCTAAATTCGAAACCCTGCCCGGCGGACGCCGGGCGACGTGCCATCTCTTCTCTGACGCAAAGGCGTAACCCAACATGGCGGATTTGCTGGAATTTCGCAATGTCACGAAGGTGTATTCGCGCGGCCTACTGTCGCGCACCTCGACCACGGCGCTCAACAACATCTCGTTCCGGCTGGCCGACAACGAACCGACGATCATGACCGTGGCCGGCGAAAGCGGCAGCGGCAAGACCACCCTGGCCATGCTGCTGCTCGGCTTCATCCAACCCTCCTCCGGCCAAATTTTATACAAGGGCAAGGACATCAGCCAACTGGCCGGCGAAGAGCGCATGACGTTCCGCCGCGAAGTGCAGGCGGTGTTTCAAGACCCGTTCGCCGTATTCAATCCCTTTTACCCGGTGGACCATTTGCTGACCGTGCCCATCGAGCGCTTCAAGCTGGCGAAGTCGAAACGCGAAGCGCGCGACAAAATGGATGAGGCCCTCAACGGCGTGGGCCTGCGACCGGAAGATATCCTCGGCCGCTTCCCGCACCAGCTTTCTGGTGGGCAGCGGCAACGCATCAATGTGGCGCGCGCGCTGGTGCTGCGGCCCAGATTGTTGGTGGCCGATGAGCCGGTCTCGATGGTGGATGCGTCGCTGCGCGCCAACATCCTCGAAACGCTCCGCAGCTTGCAGGCGAACTATGGCGTCTCGATCATCTACATCACCCACGACTTGACCACCGCTTATCACATTGCGAAATCCATCGTAGTGCTTTATCGCGGCGCTGTGATGGAAGCGGGCGATGTGGATAGTGTGATTAAGACCCCGCAGCATCCATATACCCGGCTGCTGATCGACTCGATCCCCTGGCCCGATCTCAACCGCCGTTGGGGGGAGACTGAACTCAAAGCCAAAGAATCCGACCTCCACGACCACGGCGCCGGTTGCAAGTTCCTCTCACGTTGTCCGTTCGCCATGGACAAGTGCAAAACGCCGCCGCCGCTCTTCCGCCTGAACGGTCATCAGGCCGCCTCTTGCTATTTGCACGAACAGCATCCACAACTGGAGGCGGAGCGGCTTTCGGAACTCCTGCCAGTGTAAGCCTTACCTCATCCCGAAATTTCGAGACGAAGTAAGGGCGCGACCCGTTGCCATGAAATTTTCACAATGGATGACGCACGCCTTGCTGGGCTGGGGGGGTGGCGTTGTGACGACACTGGTTTTCAGCGTATTTTTGTTGGCTGTCTTTCCCGGCATTATGCGGCTTAGCCCGGATGGCAGCCAGCCTGGCTTGCCGCTCGTGATCGGCCTGGCGTTGCTGACGATCACACCTTTCAGCTTGGTTGGCGGCGTGATTGGCGGGCGTGTCGCGCGAGAGGGCGGCGCCACCGAGCAACGGCTGATGGCCGGCATCTTAGGCGCGCTGTTGGCATTGCCCGCGGCTTGCCTTGGCTTTTGGTCATTTAGTGGACGGTAGCTCGGTTGCTATGCCGAAAGCGATTGCCGGTATCGTCCCCATCCTCGCGGCCCCGTTCACCACCGGCGGCGCATTGGATGAAGACAGTTTTCAATCGCTGGTGCGCCACTTGCTCGGCACAGGCGCGAGCGCCCTCACCCTGTTCGGGCTGGCCACCGAGTTCTACAAGCTAACGGACACGGAGCGCGCCCGCATGCAGACGCTGATGCTGGCAGAGACCAGTCGCCACGCTTCCGTCGCCGGCGTCATCTCCATCACCGACCACAGTTGGGAGGTAGCCAGCCGGCGAGCGCGGCTGGCGGAAGAACAGGGCGCGGATGCGCTGATGCTGTTGCCGCCCTTCTTCCTCGGGCCGAGCGAAGACGCGATCCTCGATCATCTCACGCACGTCATCGGCAGTGTCCGTCTGCCCGTCATCGTGCAGTACGCGCCCGTGCAAACCGGTGTGCGCCTCGCCCCGGAAGTCTTTCTGCATTTGCGCGACGCGCTGTCCAACGCCGACTTTATCAAAGTGGAGACGCAACCATCGGGCCGCTACGTCACGCAACTCGTCGAACGCTCGCAGGGGCGATTGAAAGCGCTGGTCGGTTACGCCGGTGTGCAGATGCCGGATGTGTTAATGCGCGGAGCAGTGGGCATCCAGCCGGGCTGCTCATTCACGGAAGTGTACGTGGCATTGTGGCAATGCTGGCATACTGATCAAACTGCCTTTAACACGCTGCACGCGCAATTGCTGCCGTACATCAGTTATTGGATGCAAGGTGTCGAGTTGATTGTGAAAGCTGAGAAAGTGATTTTGCAGCGGCGCGACCTGATCGCCAGCGATTACTGCCGTAGCCCGGCGTACACGCTCGACATGCGCGAGCTGGAGCAGATTGAGCAATTCTTGAGCGAGTTCAACCAGTATTGGGTCAATTAAACTAACCGCAAAGACGCGAAGAGCGCAAAGGGCTTCGCGAAGCTTTTCTTAGCGTCCTTCGCGTCTTCGCGGTTCAAATAAAGACAGTGGCATTACCCGAATTCTCCGACGACGACATCGCCCACTACACTTGTTACCGCACGCAGCAGCCGCTGACCGTTGACGGCCACCTGAGCGAGCCCGCGTGGCAGTGCGCGCCCAAGTCGCCGCGCTTTGTGGATATGGTGACGGGTGACCCGGCCTTCTTCGATACGCGCGCCGCTGCGCTGTGGGATGACGAGAATTTCTACGTGGCGTTTTGGATCGAGGAACCTTTCGTCGAAGCGCACCTCACCGAGCGCGACTCGCTGATCTTCATGGAGAATGATGTCGAGGTCTTCATCGACGGCGGCGATTGCTATTACGAGTTCGAGATCAACGCCCGCAACACCGTGTACGAAGTTTTCTTCATCTGGCAGGATGCGTACACGCACGACAGCAAGTTCGACGTGCCCGAGTTCGATCTGCTGGGGCGCAAGGCGCTGTCGTTCGCTGGCAACTATGACCGCAGCGGTTTCAATTTCTGGTGGGGCACGCACCCGCGCCAGGCGCGCTGGGCGTTTGTGGATTGGGATTTGCCCGGCATGCGGAGTGCGGTGCAGGTGGAGGGAAAGCTCAACGACCGCGCGGTGATTTCAAAAGGCTGGACGGTGGAGTTGGCCTTTCCATGGGCGGGGATGCAGTGGTTGGCAAATGGCCGGTCGCTGCCGCCGAAGGATGGCGATGTGTGGAGCGTCTTCTTCGGACGTTTCGAGAAACTCGAAGTGGCCAACGCCCGCCCCGAGCCGCAACCGGCGTGGTGCTGGAATAAACACGGCGCCCTCGACACGCACATGCCCGAGCGGTTTACGCGCGTGCATTTCTCAACACAGACAGTTGAAGATTTATGAGCCTGATCTCTCACATCGCCTCCGGCGGCTTTGCCGCCATTCACGTCAACACCGGCCTACTCTCCCTGACGTTGATCCCCGAACTCGGCGGCAAGATCAGCAGCCTGCGCGATGAATGCACCGGGCGCGAGTGGCTGTGGCGGAATCCACGTATGGCTTACAAGCGCGTGCCGCATGGCGGTTCGTATGTCGCGGAGGCCGACACCGGTGGCTGGGATGAGTGTTTTCCCAGCGTAGCACAGTGCTCATATCCAAACACGCCATGGGTGGGGGCCGCGATACAGGATCACGGTGAGTTGTGGTCGCAAGCCGCCACGCTCGACGTGCGCGAAGAGAATGAACGTGTGACTCTGCACACGCGCTGGCACGGCGTCGCGCTGCCGTACACGTTCGAACGCGCGATCATGCTCAGCGCGAACTCCGCCCGCCTGCGCGTGGAGTACGCTGTGCACAATACCGCCGACACGCCGCTGCACTTCGTGTGGTGCATCCATCCGCTGCTCGCCATTGAGCCGGGGATGGAATTGCGCGTGCCCGCAGCGGCCCGCTTCAACCGCTGGGGTTCCATCCCCGCCGATTTGCTTCCACAGGACAGCGGCTTGAAGTATCCCCTCACTGCGCGCGGCCTCGATCTCACCACCCTGCCTGATGCATCCACTGGGATTGCGCTCAAGCTGTGGAGCGATCCGCTGCCGCCGGGCGAGGGCTGGGCGACACTGTGCGCGTACGGCGTTGGCCAAGCCAACGCCGCTAAGCCGCGCGCTGGCGAGTTGCGGATGACGTGGGACACGGCGCAATTGCCGCAACTCGCATTTTGGATGAACCTTGGCGCGTGGGCGGGGGATGGGGGAACGCCGTATTACAACCTCGGCCTCGAACCGTGCATCGGCGCGCAAGACTCGCTGGCCGAGGCGGTGACGGTGCGTAATCTTTTCGCCACTGTGCCGCCACATGGCGAGCGGTCGTGGTGGTTAGAGATTGAACTGGCCTGATTACTTTCACCACGGAGACGACGTATTGAACACTGACGTCATACCCGCGCAAGCGGGTATCCAAACCGCCATTATGGACTCCCGCTTTCGCGGGAGTGACAGACTGAGCAGGATGAGACACTACCCTATTCCATGGCCCTGTGTCTCAGTGCAAGTTGAAGACCTATGAAAATAACAGACGTCACCACTTACACCGTCGGCAATGCGTGGAAGAACTGGACCTTCGCGCGCGTGGATACCGATAAGGGCGTGCACGGCCTCGGTGAGTGCACGCTGAACGGCTTTGCCAAAACGGTCGAGGCCGCCGTGCAGGAGCTGAAGCGCTTCGTCATCGGTGAGGATCCGTTTAATGTGGAGAACCACACGCTGCGGCTGTTCCGCGAAGTCTATTCCGACGGCGGGCAGATTCAGGGCGCGGCGCTGGCCGGCATCGAGTTCGCGTGCTGGGACATCATGGGTAAGGTCACGCAACAGCCGGTGTATCGCCTTATCGGCGGGCGCTGCCATGAGCGGCTGCGCGTATACGCCAATGGCTGGTATCGCGGCCCGCGCGAGCCGGGGAGCTTTCACGACAAGGCCAAAGAAGTTGTCTCGCGTGGCTACACCGCCCTCAAGTTTGATCCGTTCGGCGCGGCGTGGCGCGTGGTAGAGCGCAGCGACTTCGCGCTCGCGGTTGAGATCATCGCCGCCGTCCGCCAGGCCGTCGGCCCTGAGATGGATATTTTGGTGGAGGGCCACAATCGCTTCAGCCCGCACACCGCCTTGCAATTCGCCGAGGCGATGAAGCCGTACCATCCCACGTGGTTCGAGACGCCGGTGCCGCCGCAGCGCATCTCGCAAATGGTTGAGGTCGCCAAGCGCAGCCCGGTGCCCATCGCGTGCGGCGAGGATTATTACTCGGCCCAGCAATTCGCCGAACTGCTCGCGCACGATGCCGTGCACATCATTCAACTCGAGCCGCAGTATCTGGGCCTGACGGCCTCGAAACAGATATGCGGCATGGTGAACGCGCACAACGGCGTCACCGCCCCGCACAGCGCTCAGGGGCCGCTGTGTTCGCTCGTCTGCGCGCATCTCAACACCGCCACGCCCAACTTCTTTATCCACGAAATCTTCGACGAGTTCAACGACGATTGGAGCCGCCGCATCCTCACCAACCCGATCACAGTGAAGGACGGCTACATCGAATTGGAAGATGACCGCATCGGCTGGGGCACTGATCTCAACTACGAGGAAATTGCGAAACATCCGTATAACCCAAACAACTTCCTGCCGCTCTTCCGCTCCGGCTGGGAGAAGCGCGAGCCGGTCAGGGAGTGATCGGCCATGTTTGGCGACTGGCGTGTTCTACTCAGCTTTGATCGCAGCGTCCGGCTTTTTCTCCTCGCCTGGGCGCTGGTGGCCTTTGGATATTTTGGCATTCAGGGAGTGCTGCTGAATCTCTACCTGCTCCGGCTTGGCTTCGACACGGCCTTTATCGGCCTACTGATTTCATCAGGGCAGGTCGTATGGGCGCTTGCGGCGCTGCCCGCTGGCGCCCTCGGCCGGCGTCTGGGGCTTCGCACGGTGTTGATGCTGGGCAGCGCCCTCAACGCCCTCGGCCTCGGGCTGTTGCTGCTGGTCGAGGCGTTTCCGCGCGACCTGTGGACGGGCTGGTTGTTGGTCACCTGGATGACGACCTGGGTGGGCGGCGCTTTGCTCACCGTCAATAGCGTCCCCTACCTCATGCATGTGAGCACGGCGGAGGAGCGCAATCATGCGTTCGCCGCCCAGGGTGCCGTGATCGCGTTGATGGGCTTCACCGGCAGCATCATGGCGGGGCTACTGCCCGGACGTTTTTCCGCGTGGTTGGGCAGCCCGCTTGAACAAGCGGCACCCTATTGGTATCCGCTCTGGCTGGTGCCCGTGGTGCACCTGTTGTGCGTCGTGGTCTGGGCTAACGCGCGCGCGGTGCGGCTGGAGGACAAGGCGGAGGCGGAGGGCTCCGCCCCCAAGCCCATCGCGCTTTTCATCTTCTTCGGTCTGGTGGTATTTTTGCAGACGGCGGGTGAAGGTTCGGTGCGGGCGTTTTTCAACGTGTATCTCGATACGGCACTCAAAGTGCCCACGGCACAAATTGGCGCCATCTTTGGCGTGGGCCAGCTTGTGCCGGTCATCGCGGCGCTCATCATTCCGAAACTGTTGAGCCTCTGGGGCGCGCCGCGAGTGCTATCGTTCACCAGCCTGGGTGTGTGTTTGACCATCCTCGCCCTCGCGGCCTTCCCGCACTGGGCCCCAGCCTCCCTCGGCTTCGTCGGTGTCATGTCGTTACTCGCCGTCAATGCTCCCAGCCGGAATATCTTTAGCCAGGAAATTGTGCCGCCGCGCTGGCGCACGATAACGTCAGCCCTCGCCACGATTGGCGTAGGGTTGGGTTGGGCCAGCAGCGCCGCGGCGGGTGGTTATCTCATTACGCGCGTAGGCTTCAGCGGCCTTTTTGTGATTAGCGCGTTGCTGGCGTTGGCGGCGGCCTTCTTGTTGTGGGGCTATCTCCGTGTGCGCATGCCGGTGCAAATTTAGTGAATAGCGAACAGCCAACACTGTTCACTGTTGACCATTCGCCTCCGACCCTATGCCTATCACGATTGACCTCTCCCACACCCGCGCCGTCATCACCGGCGTCAGCAGCGGCATCGGCGCGGGGATAGCGGCAGCGCTGGCGCAGGCGGGTTGCGATGTGGCGGGCTGTGGGTTGGACGCTGATACAAGCGAGGGCGCGCGGGCTTTTATCGCGCAGGCGGAGCAACACGGGCGGCGCGCGTTTTATCAATC
>JBQTJD010000163.1:0-2615 GCA_052387475.1 Anaerolineales bacterium
GGTTGGCGCTCAAAACGGTTTTAGAAGAGACCATCAACCAATTACAGGTAGATGCCGCCGCAGTCTTTCTGTTCAATCCATACACGTTAATGCTGGAAATCGCCAAGAGTATCGGCTTCCACAACCCTGCGGTGAATCACATACGCCTGGGCCTGGGCGAAGGCGTAGCCGGCCAAGCTGCGCTAGAGCATCGCACCATTGTTATTCCCAATCTGGCCGAAAGCGCCCCGATTGCTGGCTTGCCCCAACTTGCTGCAGACGAAGGATTTCACACGCTGTATGCCGTGCCTCTCATCGCCAAAGGACAGCTCATTGGTGTGCTTGATGTTTTCCATCGCGCTCCGCTCAACCCTAACCAAAACTGGCTACACTTTTTGGAAACACTCGCCGGTCAGGCGGCCATGGCGATTGATATGGGTCAGTCGTTTGAAAATTTACAGCGTTCGCATCTTGAGTTAACGCTGGCTTACGAAACAACGATTGAAGGCTGGTCCCGCGCGCTTGATTTACGTGACAAAGAAACGGAAGGGCATACCCTGCGCGTGACGGACATGACCGTGAAACTGGCCCGCTTAGCGGGGCTGACCGAAGCGGAACTCGCGCCAGTGCGACGCGGGGCGCTATTGCATGACATAGGCAAGCTGGGCGTCCCCGACGCGATTTTGCTCAAGCCCGGCAAACTCACAGATGCAGAATGGGAACTAATGCGCCAGCATCCGACCCATGCCTACGAATTGCTCTCGCCTATTCCATACTTGAGCCCGGCGCTCGAAAGTCCGTATTGCCATCACGAGAAATGGGATGGCTCTGGTTACCCGCGCGGCCTGAGCGGTGAGCAGATCCCGCTGTCGGCCCGCCTGTTTGCGGTAGTGGATGTCTGGGATGCGCTCCGGTCTGACCGCCCGTATCGCCCAAGCTGGCCGGAAGACAAAGTGCGCGCGCACATCTGCGCCTTGAGTGGCACACATTTTGACCCTTGGGCGGTGCAATTGTATCTTCAGATATTGAATGAAGGTGCGCAGATTCACCCCGACCTAATCGCAATCTGATAGCGCGCACGCATCCACCCGCACGCCGCGACCCATCATCGTCACTGCTGTGGTCACAGCCGCGCCAACGGCCACACCCTCGCCGACGCACAAGTCTTAATCCGATCAATTCTCCGCCGTTTCCGTTCAATCCATTCTCGAAAATTCGTTCTTGACAGATAGAACATCCGGCCTATACTTACAGAACATTCATTCCAGCCGCTTGCGGCACTAAAACCAAAGGAGAATTCAACCATGCCCCGCAAGAAAAACACCGACGAGTCTGAGAACGGTGAGGTCAGCGAAACCACGGAAACCGCCCTCGCGGAAGCTGTCGCCGAGCCGAGCGGCAACGGAGTCGAAACCGCTGCTTCTGCCGAAGAAGCCCCGGCCAAAAGCAAGCGCGGTCGCAAAGCCCAAGCCGAGGCCGAGTTGCAAGCAACTGGAGAAAAACCCAAAGCCGCCAAATCCAAACTCGACCCCGCGCGCCGCTCCGCCATTGAAAAGGCCCTCGGCGACCTGACCAAGAAGTACGGAGACGGAACCATCATGCGCCTCGGGGAAGCGACTCATCTGCAAATCGAGACCATCCCCACCGGCTCGCTGGCGCTCGACATCGCGCTGGGCGTGGGCGGCGTGCCGCGCGGGCGCGTCAGCGAAATCTATGGCCCGGAATCCTCGGGCAAGACCACCATCTGTCTGCACATCGTGGCCGAAGCGCAGAAGCGCGGCGGGGTGTGCGGCTACATTGATATGGAGCACGCGCTCGATCCAGTGTATGCGGCCAAGCTGGGTGTGGATGTGGACAATCTCTACATCTCGCAGCCCGACACTGGCGAGCAGGCGCTGGAGATTGCCGAAGCCCTCGTGCGCTCCGGCGCGATGGACGTGGTCGTGATTGACTCCGTCGCCGCCCTCGTCCCCCGCTCCGAAATCGAGGGCGACATGGGCGACGCGACGATGGGCATGCAGGCCCGGTTGATGTCGCAAGCCCTGCGCAAACTCTCGGGCGCGATCAAGCAAACCAACACCGCCGTCATCTTCACCAATCAATTGCGGATGAAGATCGGCGTGATGTTCGGCAACCCGGAGACGACCACCGGCGGCAACGCGCTCAAGTTCTACGCCAGTGTGCGGCTGGACGTACGCCGCATTCAGGCCATCAAAGACGGTGAGAACGTCATCGGCAATCGCACCCGCGTGCGTGTGACGAAGAATAAAGTCGCAGCGCCCTTCCGCGAGGCCGAGTTCGACATCCTGTATGCGCAGGGCATCTCGAAGGAAGGTGACCTGCTCGACATCGGCGCCAACCTCGAAATCATCACCAAGCGCGGCGCGTTCTTCAGCTACAACGACACGCGCATTGGGCAGGGCCGCGAGCAGGCCAAGAACTTCCTGCGCCAGAACCCGGCCATGGCCAACGAGATCGACCTCGCCATCCGCGCGCAACACGCCGCCACCGGCACGCCGCTCAACGTCGAGCCAGACAACGGCGATGATGTGGTAGCCGGGGACGAAGAATAGTCTACCGGCGGTAAAATATCGCGGGGGCGGTGCCGGCAACGTCCCCGCGCTAGTGATTTAAGT
>JBQTJD010000164.1:0-4550 GCA_052387475.1 Anaerolineales bacterium
GTTGCCGCACGCTGGTATTAGAAGATTACCTCGGTTACTCCGATTACAAAAGCGCCTAACGTGGGCGTCAGCCGTTTGCGCGGGTCTAGTCGAGATGCCTGAACTGAAAACTATTTTGCGATGCCCGAACGGTTGCTTTGCGCGCCAGTAGCGCAAATCGGCTGCACGCGGTGTTGGGCTGGGCCAGGCCGTTGAGCAGACCACTTTGAAATGAACGCGCCTTGTTCATAAGCCGACCCCGCTCCGCACTGATTGAGCCTGCGCGCTCACCCACGCTGGCCTTTCAGGCACATTGTAACGCGATACACCCCGCGCGGCCTTGTCGAACACTCCGACCGGGAGTGTGTTCGCCCGGAACGCGTGTAGCCTTTCCGGCGCGGCGTCGTGGCGCTGGCCGTGGTTGCCCCGGTCCCCGCCGCGCGGGAAGGGCGGGGCGCTGGATTGTGAACTTACGCTCTCCGGCCAGCGCACGCCGTGTCCCGAAGCGACCGGAACGGAGTGGAGGGAGCGCAGGGCGCGGGGGGCGCGCCCAAGCCAACGACTATGCGGTGCAGGTGATGATGAGCCTGTGCGCTGAATCGTCATTGGCGGTGAGCGATGCTTTGACCGGTGCCACTGGCCGCTGGAGTACGACCCATGCCAGAGCCGACTCACCTGTGCGTTGATTGTCCGATGCACTGCTCACGCCTTCATACTTCGCCAAACTGCGCTCGCATCACAACGACCAGCCCAACGGTTGCGTTCACCCGCGCGCCGGAGCGAAGCGGAGGCGAGTCGGCTGCACGTAGGGTTGGGCAGCATTTTGCCGTTGCCTACAGTCACTTATCCCCAGAAGTGTTTTGATCTGAAGCCATCAGAGACATAAGCCATTAATCCCGCGCCCGCCGCCCGGCGATCAGTAGTGCGGCCTCCAACCGGCTGCGTACCTGCAATTTGCCGAGGATGTTCGTCATATAGTGTTTGACGGTTTTCTCGGCCAGATGCAGGCGCTCTCCGATTTCGCGGTTAGTGAGGCCCGCTGTCACCAGCCGCAAAATCTCCCGCTCGCGCTCGGTGAGGTCGCTCAGCGGGTCGGGTGGCCGGTCGCGCGTGAGTTCCACCAGCATCCCGGCGGCCAGTGTGGGTGAGACGTACACCTCGCCCGCCGCCACCGCGCGCACCACGTTTGCCAGCTCGCGCGCCGACACCCCCTTGAGCACGTAGCCGCGTGCTCCGGCCTTAAACGCGGCCAACAGATCGTCCTCGTGCTCGGACACCGTGAGCATCACGATTTTCGTCGCGGGGCAGGCCGCCGCAATCGCCGCCGCCGCCGTCAGCCCGCCCTTGCCCGGCATGGCAATATCGAGGAGCAGAACGTCGGGCAGGAGGTCACGCGCAAGACGCAGGGCTTCTTCGCCAGTGGCGGCCTCGCCAGCCACCGTCAAGTCCGGCTCGCTAGCGAACGAATGAGCCACGCCGTCCCGAAAGAGGGGATGGTCATCGGCAAGCAAGACGCGAATTGGCTCACTCACCTTCTACCTCCGGCACGGCCATTGGCAGGCAAGCCTGAATTGTCGTTCCATGGTCAAGCACACTCCGCACTTCGAAGGTGCCGCCGAGGATTTCCATGCGCTCCCGCATCCCGGCTAGGCCAAGATGTCCATCGCGAGATGCGGTCTGGGGATCGAAGCCCTTGCCGCCATCGGTGACCTCGACCAGTAGCTGACCGTTGCTTTCAGCCATTCGAACTCTCTGCCCAACCCCACCAGCATGGCGAAAACTGTTGGCGAGCGACTCCTGCAACAGGCGATACACCGTGATCTTTACCGGCAGGGACACTTCGGTGGAAACGCCGTTCACAGCCAGCGCCACGGCCTGGCCAGTTTTGCGTTCGTAGTCGCGCACGGCGCGCTCGGCGGTTTCGATCAGCGAGAGCCGTCCGATCTCGGGGAGCCGCAGGCCCGCCGAAATCGCCCGCAGTTCGGCGAGCGCGGACTGAAGCGCGGACTGGATGGTGCGGAAGTCATCGCTTACGGCGCGCCCTTTGGCCACGGCGACGACACATGTCGCGCACACGTCGGCCAGCGCTTCAATCAGCAGCAACGCCAACCCCAAATCCTGGCCGGGACCGTCGTGCAAGTCGGCGGAAATGCGGCGCAAGAAACGTTCGTTGAGCATGGTGGTCCGGGCGGCGGCGCGGCGCACGCGTTCGTGGAGTTGTTCATTCTGCGCCAGCAGCGCGGAGAGCCGAGTCACCTTGTCGCGCAGGTCGGCCTGTTGGGCGACGATGGTATTGCTCGCCCGGCCCACCAGCCCGGCCAGCAGTAGGTACATTGCCAGCGTGGCCGCGCCCACAACCAGCCAACTGCGCAGTTGTGCCGCGCGCACCTCCTGCTCAAGGTCGTCGGTCGTCTGGTAGAACTCCGACACCGCTAGGATGGTGCTCGCGCCCTCCATCCGAACGGGCGCATAGGTCTCGATCAGGCGCGGCCACCGCCCGCGTTCAAATTTGTTCTCCAGTCCAGTGAGATTGCTGATCTCGGTCTGCACTTCGCCCGCAAACGCCTGGCTGAGGGCGGCGGTGATGGGGAACTTGCGCCCGGTGAGGGCCGGGTTGGTGCTGTACAGAATTGTGCCATCGGCCCTCCATACTTTGAAGGCCACGATCCGCTGGCCGAGCGGCGTGCCGGTGATGAGCGTGTCGAGCGAGGCCAGGTGTTCCGCATCTAATTGACTGGCGTGGGCTAGGCTCTGTAGATGGGGCGCGATGAAACTGTCCACGTACAGCGCCGTCACCGCAGCCGTGCGGTTGGCGACGCCGATCTCAATTTGCCACCCCACCCACGCGCCAATGACCAGCATTCCCATCAGCAGAATAGAAAAACTGGCCAGCAGGAATTGACGGGCAAGGTTGAGCCGGATGAAGGTGAACATTCACGACCTCTTTGGGTTGATTGTACCGGACAAGCGGCTGACGCAACAACGGCCTTTGGTCTTAACACAACGCGCCTCTAGTCGCCTTAAACTGTTGCCCTAAGCCTGTTCCCGCCGGATGCCAAATGCGAGAAGATATGCCAAAGGAGAATACAACCATGATTAAACGACTACTTCCTCTCACCTGCCTTGGCATTGTCGGTATTGCCGTTCTGGCCGCCTGTGGCGGGTCGTCCGCTCCGGCGTCGGCTCCGGTGGAGCGCACCATATATATGGCTGCCGTCGAACCCAAAGGCGGGACTACCGTAGACAAGGAACCGTTCCCGTCGGCGGCACTGCCCGCGGGCGACGGCTACAAGCTGGTCCCGCCCAACGCCGACAGCCGCTGGGAGGTCTCGACTTACCGTTGGGAGCCGGGCACGATTGTGGTCAACCAGGGCGACATCGTGACGCTGGAGATCGTCGGTATCAACGGCGCGAACCATCCCTTCGTCATCGAAGGCTACAATGTGAGCGGCGCCATCAAGCGCGGCGAAGTCACTCGCGTCACGTTCACTGCCGACAAAGCCGGCATTTTCAGGATCACCTGCGGCATCCACCTGCCCACCATGACCGCTGACCTTGTGGTGCTGGCTAACCAGTAGCGGTATAGGCTTTCATTCTCTCAGAGATGAGGCTGTCTCGTCCGCGATCAGGCAAGACAGCCTCATCTATTGATCGCAGCGTGAAAACGAAGTTGACACGAACTCTCGGTTGCCTCAGAGCCAAAGCCCGAGGTGCGTGCGGCTGGTTAGGCGATGATCCCGTGGGCGCTATCAGCCACAACTTCAGGCAAGTCCTCACCGCAGTTCGCGAGTGCTACGCGGATATATGCCACGCTACTGGATGGCCGCGGGAAAGCCAGAGCAAGTGGGAGCTGGCGAAGCTCCTCGCCGAATATATTGAGCGCTTCCGGCGGAAGAGCGCGGTGAAGGTGGAATTGAGGGTTTCGCCAACTTGGCGGGAATACACCCTTTCGCCCTCAGCTCGAATACAGTTACTCCGCCTCGTGCAAGAGGCTCTTGCGAATGTACACAAGCATGCCGCGGCCAATCACATCCAAATTAACCTGGCGGTCAAATCGGGCTGCGCCCAGATTCAGATTGATGATGATGGATGCGGTTTCTTTCTATCCCGCCACCTCTATCGCCTGCTTCATCCAACTTTCCCTCGTCACGGCCTGTGCGCCATGCGCGACCGGGCACGCGCCGTGGGGGGAACGTTCAAGATCGAATCCTCGCCAGGCCGTGGAACTCATATCAGCGTGCGAGTACCCTTGAATGCCTTGCGATGAGATTGTGCAGCGTCGAGCCACGCTTGTTCTCCCTATATGACGATTGCTGGTTGACGAGGTTTGTCAAACAGCTTTTGAGCCAACTCGGCATACGCCGACGGCATTGGTCTAAGCAGAAAGAGATGCCCAACGCTGGGCATAACCCGCGCGCGGAGCGATAGCGGAGCGCGTCGGGTTCATCCCACCAGCCCACGCGCAGGCTTCCCGCACGAAAGAAACCGAGGGGCAGCTTAGAAAAGCCATCTTCTCCACCAAGAGTAGAGGGTGTAAGATGGTGCCGCCATGTTCCAGAGCTAAGACCGTA
>JBQTJD010000165.1:0-9515 GCA_052387475.1 Anaerolineales bacterium
TTGAGAGAAGCGGCCACCTTGCTCACCGCGCACAACATCGGCGCGGTGGTGGTGGTGGATGAAGCTGGTAAACTGATCGGCATCCTCTCGGAGCGCGACATCGTGCGGGCCGCGGCGCGCAGTGAGACGGCTCTGACCCTCACCGTCGGCGAAATCATGACGCGCAATGTCATCGTCGGCACACCGCAGGACGATGTGGTCTTTGTGGTGCGGCTGATGATCGAGAAAAAATTCCGCCACCTGCCCATCGTGGATGGGGGCCAACTGGCCGGCATCCTCTCCATCCGCGATGTGGCCAAAGCCCAGCTCGACGAATACGCGGGCACGCTTGATACGCTCGAAACGCAAATCACCGAAGGCTAAACCCATTCATGGCTCAATACCATTTAGATAAGCTCACCGCCCGCGTCCTCGCGGGCGTCCACGACCTGCCTAACCGCGAGCATCGCTGCGCTTATGCGGCTGGGGGAGCCATTCACTGAAAGATATTGATTCATGGCTCAACTTGGAACAGACTCAACGCCGGTGCGCGTGGCCATCCTCGGCTCCGGCCCGGCGGCCTTTTACGCCGCCGAGCACTTGCTCAAGCAAACTAATCTACTGATTGATGTAGACATGTTCGACCGTCTGCCCACGCCTTTCGGGCTGGTGCGCGGCGGCGTCGCGCCCGATCATCAAAAAATCAAAACGGTGACGAAAGCCTACGATCAGATTGCGAGCCACCCGCGCTTCCGCTTTTTCGGCAACGTAGAGTTTGGTACGCATGTGACGCTGGCCGACCTGCGCGCGCACTACCATCAGATCCTGTACGCCACCGGCGCGCAAACCGACCGGCGCATGGGCATCCCCGGCGAAGACCTGGCCGGAAGCCACGCCGCCACCGAATTCGTCGCGTGGTACAACGGCCACCCCGACTATCGCGATCATCAATTCGATCTCTCGCAAGAGCGCGTGGCGGTGGTCGGCGTCGGGAACGTGGCGATTGATGTGGCCCGCGTCCTGTGCCGCACGCCGGCGGAACTCGCCCGCACCGACATCGCCGATTACGCCCTGGACGCGTTGCGGCAGAGCAAGGTGAAGGAAGTGTATCTGCTCGGGCGGCGCGGCCCGGCGCAGGCGGCCTTCACCACGCCGGAGGTGAAAGAGTTGGGTGAGATGGAGGGCTGCGACCCGGTCGTGCTGCCCGCCGAAGCGGAGTTGGATGCGTTGAGCAAAGCACAGGTCGCTGCCGGCGCGGATCGCAGCGTGCTGCGCAAAGTCGAAATCCTGCAAGGCTACGCGGCGCGCGCCCACACCGGCAAAGGCAAGCAACTGCACATCCGCTTTCTCGTCTCGCCTCTCGAACTCATCGGCGATGCGAACGGGCACGTGGCGAAGATGCGGCTGGTGAAGAACGTCCTCGTCGCTTCGGAGACCGGCACGCTCAACGCCAAAGCCACCGACGAGTTCGAGACTTTGTCGGTCGGCCTCGTCTTCCGTTCGGTGGGCTATCGCGGCGTGCCATTGCCTGAGGTGCCGTTCAACGAGCGCTGGGGTGTCATCCTCAACGAGAAAGGCCGCGTGCTCGACCCCGACACGAAAGCAGCGCGAATGGGCGAGTACACGACCGGTTGGATTAAGCGCGGGCCGAGCGGCGTGATTGGCACGAACAAACCAGACTCGGTGGAGACGGTAACGTGCATGCTCGCCGACCTCGCGGCGGGCAAAGTGCTCAATCTCGCCCAGCCCACCGCTGCCGCCGCAGAGGCCCTCATCCGCACACGCCAGCCCAACATTGTCACTTACGCCGACTGGCGCATGTTGGATGTGTTGGAATTGAAGCGCGGGCAAGCGGTTGGCCGCCCCCGTCTCAAGTTCACCTCTGTGGATGAAATGCTCGCGGCGCTCAAGTCGCCGGAGAGCGCGTTGCCGCCTGCGCCCGCCGGTCGCGCCCGCATGCCCGAAGAGCCGGTGTAGTTCGCCAACGGACGGGAAACGGACGAGCGGATATCCGCTGCGATCCGTTCTTCCGTTCAAGATCCGTTGACAGTTAGGGCGGACATCCCCTAAAACCCAACTGCTTATCGTTCATCCCTCTCAACAGCACAATTTTCTACAATTGCAGCGAGGAGCATATGGCTCAATCACGTTGGGGCGTGGTGGTCGTTCTCGTCAGTCTGGCAGCGAGCCTGGCTTGTCTTGCGCTGTCGCTGCCCGGCACGTCCGTCGCTCGTGCGGGCGATCTCACCCTCGTCGCGCCGCCGCCCGCGACCGAAACACCCCTCCCCGAAGAAACGCCGCCCTGCCCCGAGACGCCCACGCCGGAAGTTGAAGCGACGGCGACCGAAATGCCGGAACCGACCGATACCGAGACCTCAGCGCCACTCACAGAAACGCCCACTGCCCCGGTCACCGATACACCCACACCGGCGAACAGCGAAGCTGTTCGCTCAAGCGAAACGCCCAGCGTTTCGCCGCCCACCAACATTCCGACGCTTGAACTTGAACCAACACCCTCTCCAACAGCAACCGAGTCGCCCGACCCGACCGAAACACCATCGGCAACTGCCGCGGCAACTGCCACTGCAACCGCCACTCCATCGCCCATTATCTTCATCGGCCCGCCGCCCGCTCCGGCAACCGCAACACCAACCGCGCCGCTCGCAGCGCCGCAAATATTGCCGCAACTTTCGACGACGCTCCTCATCAGCCAGGTGTACGGCGGCGGTGGCAACAGCGGTGCGCCATTCCGCAACGACTTCATCGAACTGTATAACGCGGGCACACTGGCGGTGGATTTAAGCGGCTGGTCGGTGCAGTACGCCTCAGCAAGCGGTAGCGCGTGGAGCGTGACGCCGTTGACAGGGACGATCCCACCGGGACGCTTTTGGCTGATCGTGGAGGCGGGTGGCGTGAGTGGTTTGCCGCTGCCCTCAGCCGATGTCACCGGCACGATCAACCTCGCCGCCACTGCCGGCAAAGTCGCAGTGATCAACACACTCACGCCGCTCAGTGGAACCTGCCCGCTGACCGGCACGATGGATTTCATCGGCTATGGCACAACGGCCAGTTGCGCCGAGACCGCGCCGGTGGGCAACCTGAGCAACACAACCTCAGCGCAACGCACGCCGCTACGCGACACCGATAACAACGGTGTGGACTTCATCATCGCCGCGCCGCTGCCACGCAACAGCGCCTTCGATCCACTCGCGACTCCGACGCCCACACGCTCACCCACTGCGACGCAGCCGCCGACGCTGCTCATTCTCATCAACGAAGTGGCCTGGGCGGGCACGACCGCTTCGAGCAGCGATGAGTGGATGGAGTTACACAATCCGGGCGTAACCGATGTATCGCTGGCCGGCTGGACGTTGAGCGACGGCGGCGATATTGCGCTCACGTTTCCCACCGGCCCCATCATTCCGGCGGGCGGCTATCTGCTGCTTGAACGCACGGATGATGACACCGTATCCGACATCACAGCGGATGTGATTTACACAGGCGGGCTGAACAACGAAGGCGAGACGCTGGCGCTGCGCGACTCCTTCGGCGCGCTGATGGATACCGCGAACGCTGATGGCGGCGGGTGGCCGGCGGGCGATGACGGCGCGTATGCGTCGATGGAACGGGTCGGTACCGGGACTGAAAGCTGGCGCACGCACAGCGGCGCACAGAACGGGCGTGACGCCGATGGCAATCCCATTCGGGGCACGCCGCGCAACCTCAACTCGCTCTACCTCCCCACGCCCACCCCGCCGCCGCTCGATTACTCGGTGTTGCTCAACGAGTTTCTGCCAGCACCGACTGACGGTGCAAGCGAGTTCATCGAACTCATCAATACCGCCGCCGTCGCGAAAGACGTTTCCGACTGGAAGATTGACGACGGCGAAGGTGGGAGTTCGCCGGTGACGCTGCCAGCGGGCACTGTGCTGCAACCAGGCGAGATTCGGGCGTTCGATTATTCCGGTCTGAACAACGATGGCGACACAGCGCGGCTGCTCGAGCCATTGGGCTTCGTCGTGGATGAGTGGAGTTATGCCCGCGATCCGGGCGACAATGTCAGCGTCGCCCGCCTGCCGGATGGCGGCGCGTGGAGCGAGTGCGGTCTACCGACGCCGGGCCAACCCAATTTGCCGACCTCCTGCGGCACCGCGACGGAGAAGGCGCTGCGGGCGGACGCGGTTCCCATCGGCGTGTTCCGCACCTGGCCGGCGGGCGCGTGGGCGACTTTGACCGGACGCGTGACGCTGCCCGCGCCGCTGTTCGGTCGCCGATTGATCTATATTCAGGATGAGACCGGCGGCATCGCGGTCTATCTCGGGCGCGGGGATTGGCCGGCGTTGCTGCCCGGCCAAGCGGTCACCGTGCTCGGGTACTCGCGCATTCGCAGCACTGGGCGATTGGAAATCTACGTCCGCAACCCGTACCTCGTCAGCGTCGCGCCGCCCGATGGCGTCGTTATCCCGGCACGCGCCATCACGCATGTGGATGCCATACTCGCCGGGCAACTGGTCACGCTCACCGGCGTCGTCACGCGGCTCGAGTCCACCGCCTTTTGGCTGGATGCGGGCGCGGGGCCAGTGCGCATCTTCTTCACCTCCACCACTGGCGCGCGGAGGCCGAGGGCCTTGCGCGGGGAGATGTGGGCGGTGACGGGCATCGTCACCGAACTGACGGCAACGACGACACGCGCCGCGGGCTGGCAAATTCAACCGCGCTTTGCGAGCGACGTGCAGCCGCCGAGCGCGCAGCCCACTGCCCCTCCGGCTTCGACCAGCGTCCCGCTCGAACCAACACCCACCGAGGAGCCGACCGCGACGCCGGGACCGTAAATGAGGTCAGCCTTGGAATTACGCATTCGAAGATTGTCATTCCGAGCCGCATAAGCGGCGCAACAGTAGTTGCGCCAGCGACGTTTTGCGGCGAGGAATGACATTTCAGGCGTTTCGTAATTCCTACAGCGTTCAACCCAATGCGAGACTATACTGTTCCTCAACGATAGGAGGCACATCATGGCCAAAGCAATTGAACAAACGCGCACCGGGCTGACGGTCGGGCGCGCGCTGCTCGGCAAGTATGGGGACGGCATCGGTAGCGTGAAGCAGCAGGTGCACGACGGCGACACCATCACCGTGCAAGCCGATGGCAATTTCGGCGTGCGCTTCCTGGGGGTGGATGCGGCGGAGATCAGCTTCACATTGCCCGACAACCCCGACGTCTTCGTCACCATCGACAACCCACGCTGGGTCGATTTCCTCACTGATCCGTTTGACCTCAAGTGGACGCAGCCCGGCAAGCCTCCGCTGACCGAGCAAGTCTCGCGCGATCTGGTGCGGCATCTGCGGCGCAAGCTGGGCGCGGATTGCGCGGCCAATCATCACCGCCACGCCATGGCCGCTCAACGCGCGTTGGAGGCCGTCATCCAGGCCGATATGGACGAGGCCGGCGAAACCAAAGAGACCTATCGCTTCTTCTTTGCCTTCGCGCATGAAGTGATGGATCGCTATGGGCGGCTGTTGGGCTACATCAATCGCGATGAGACCGACCCGGCCCGACGCAAGCTCAGTTACAACGAGCGGCTATTGCAACAAGGGATGCTGCTGCCGTATTTCATCTGGCCGAATGTGGATCCGTTCCGCAGACAACCTTCGCTCTCGGACGCAGTGCCCGCGCCGGGTTCACTGCAACCGCTTTTGCAACTGGCGCCCAAGCTCAAGCTGGCGCGCGAGGCGGTGCAAACCGCGCGCCAGATTCAAGCGGGCATTTTCGCCGACGGAGATCCGCTCAAACTCGAGTCGTTCGAGTTGCGTTTCCTCGCGCGCCAAAGCCCGCCCGACCGCTGGCTCATCGACCTGAGCAAAGACGAGGGCGTACTCGTGCGTCCGGAGAAATACTACAGCGTGCCCAATCCGGAAGACCGGTTGTGGGTGCCGGCTGAGTTTGTGCCGCTGTTCGTGGAGAAGGGGTGGCGAAAGAGGCGATGAGGGATTTAACGTCATACCCGCGAAAGCGGGTATCCACACCGTTGCGCATGGACTCCCGCTTTCGCGGGAGTGAAAGTAAAGTTGATGAAGAGCGCAAAATGGTAAAGGCGAAAGCCATTGACGCCTTTGCGGTAAAAACTACCCGTCAATCAGCGCTTTCAATTTCCCTAGCGCTTCCGCCCAGAATTTTTTCACTCGCGCCGCAGCGCGCGCGTTCTTCAGTTGGCTGTGTTCGATTGCAATTTGCGTCTTGGTCTCGCCCTTCGGCCAGAAGTACACGCTCACGCGGCTCTCGCCCCACCTAGCGCGGATGGATTTGTTCGCCGTCTTCGTCGTGATGGTGAGTTCGTCGTCCTTTAGCCAGCGGGCGCGAGCTTTCGCATCGTTCCAATGTTTAAAAGCGGCGGCAGCGGAAATGGGGAGCGTTTTGTTCGCGCTGACCTGAAAGCCATCCGGCATCTCGCCTTTGGCGCGGCCCTTGCGCGCTTTCTCGTAGCCGCCCGTCACCATCTGCTGCCACCAGCCGCCCACGCCATGCACCGTATGGAGATAGGCCACGATCTGCTGATGCGTCATCTTCTGTGCATCGGCTTTGTCGAGAACAGCAATCCACTCGGCCCAGCTTTTACCGGTTTTGGCTTTGACCGCCTCGCCGCTGATGCCGTTGAGTTTGTCCGGAAGCTTCATCTTTGCCATATCGAATTTCCTGCGTGTCACTCGCAATTTGCCACTGCCACTTGTTACTTTCCCTTCGTCGGGTCGCCGTGTTTGGCGTTGAGCGCCATGGCCTGCTTCACGAAATCGGCGTAAGCGGCTTTGTTGATGTCCTTCACGCTCGCCAGTTTCACGTGCCGCATGCGGTCACCGTCGCCGGCCAGCAAGCCTTTAGCATCTTTCATTTGCGCGCCACGCCAGAAACCGAAATTGACGTGCTTGGCGTGGGCCTTGATGAAGATCATTGGCCCGTTGAAGGAATAGACCGGCTGCGCCCACTTCACGGCTTCCTCTGCTTTGGGCGCGGCCTTCATGATGATGGCGCGCAATTCTTTGATGATCGCCCCGTGCTCGCCGGGCAACCCGGCGATGTAGTCGTCAACGATTTTGGTAGCCATCGATTTCTCCCGTGAGTAGATTATTTCTTCGCGACCCTCGCCTTCCCCTTTTGGTTCATCGCCATCGCTTTGCTACGGATCATCGTCTTGATGAAATCCACCCGGCGAAAGCGCAGCGCCGACCAATCCTCGTCAATCGCCACTTGCCGGACACCCTCAAAGCCCAGCTTGCCCAGCACCGCCCAGCCGGTATCACGATTGAACTCGCACTTGTATTTCTTGGAGGTGCCTTTCGGATACGCGAACCACACCAGCGCGTCGCCCCGGGCCTTCTTCGCCACGGCTTTCGCCAGCGTGTCTACTTCTTTTTGTTTGGTCACAAACGCCAACGCGAAATCAATCTTGTCCGCCGCGGCCACATCGCGCAGCACGGTGGCATCCGGTAACGCGGCCAGCTCCGGCTCAAAACTCTCCGGCGCGTTGAGCACGACGAGGGTGGTTTGATCTTTGAGATTGAGTTTAGTGAAAACAGACATCCTTCAGCTTCCTTGGGTCCCGCAGCCGAGTCACCATTGTTGGCGCGGCTCGCCGGGCTTGTATGGGCGCAGACAAAAAGCCGACCAGATTGCGTTCACCGAGATCAAGTTGATCCACTTAAGATCCAACTGGTGCAGCGTGTCCCAGCCCTTGTCACGTGTCAGGTCGGTTTGAATCTTGGATGCGCCTTTGGGAAACGAAACCCAGAGCAAGCCATCCGGTTTCAACGCTGCGACAGCTTTGGGCGCTAGCTTGTCGATGGCGGCTTTGTTCTGCACAAAGACCTGTACCCAATCGAAAGTACCCTGGAGTTTTCCAGCATTTCGACACCCGTGGGCAGCGGGCCGATTTCTTTCAAGTAATCGGCGGGCGCGTTGATGAAGACAGCGCGCGCACCGGGCTTGAGTTTCATCTTTTTGGCAAGGGCGCTTTCGAGCATTAAGCCTCCGAGGATTGAAATCGTTGTGCAAGTTACTCTCAGCGATGCTGAGTCAGGCTGAACCAGTTGCCGCAGCCATCAGCAAACAGCGCCTCCACGCCATAGGGCTGGTCTTGCGGCGGTTGCAGAAACTTCACGCCTTTGCCGGAAAGCTCCTCATAGGTCTCGCGGCAATCGGGCGTCTCGAACACGCCCGGCCCCATCATCCCCTTCTCCAGCACGGCGCGCAAGTGCTCGGCGGTTTCATCATCGTACATGCCACCGGCCCGTACGCCGTACAAAATAATTTCGAGATCAGGCTGACCCTTTGGGCCAACGGTGAGCCATCGAAAGCCGCCTTCCATCATAAAGTCGGTGCGCACTTCAAAGCCGAGCGTCTGGGTGTAGAACTCGAGGGCTTTGTCTTGATCCAACACATAGATGGTGGAGTGTGAGAGTTTGGAAATCATAGTTTCGCTCCTGTTGGACACAGATTAGCACGCATGAGCGGGTTTGGCTTCTCGAAAATTGCGCCGTTACTTCCTTCAGAGGAGCATCATCGTGTACCCGGCTCAATACCGGCCATTGTAAGGAAACATTGTGGGATGAACTTGCGCCGCGCGAACATGAGCAGTCGGAATTGCTGCGGTGAACGACCTACGTTCCGCTGAAACAATGTACTGAACGAGCCCAGGCTTTGAAAGCCGACGGCCAGGCACACATCGGTGACGTTCAACTGGTCGGCAGCCAATAGTTGTTTCGCTTTTTCGATTCTCTTTTGGGTGAGGTATTGATGCGGTGTGACACCGAACGCGCTGCGAAACAGCCGGATGAAGTGATAGCGCGAGAAGTGCGCCTCGCGGCAGATCACATCCAGGTCAAGCGGTTCGGCAAAATGCTCATCCATGAACGCTCGTGCCTGCCGCACACTGGCGTACCATTCGGCGTGCGGAGGCATCAGTAAGCGAGGCAACATGGTCGCCATAGTATAATCGCCTCCATGACCCTTTCGCTCGCGGAAATTGAACACATCGCCGCGCTGGCGCGCCTGCGCCTCACCGACGACGAGAAAGTCCGCTACCGCCAGCAACTCTCCGCCGTGCTCGACTACATGGAGAAACTCCGGCAAGTGGACACCGCGCACATTGAGGCTACGGCGACGGTGCTGCCGCTCCATGGGCGTGATTACACGCACGTGTTGCGTCCCGATGTCGCGCGGCCTTCGCTCACGCCCCGCGAACTGCTCGATAACGCCCCCAGCGCGGAAGGGGAAATGTTCCGCGTGCCGCCCGTGCTTGAATAACCAATTACGAATAACACTTCCCAGTAATTGGTAATTGGTTATTGAATGTCCCTCACCGACCTCACGCTGCACGAAGCGGCCCAAGCCCTGCGCGCCGGAGACACTTCTAGCGTGGCGCTGACGGAGGCCTATCTCGCCCGGGTGGACGCCCTCAACCCGGCACTCAACGCTTTCCTCACCGTCACCGCCGACTCGGCACGCCAATCCGCTCAATCCGCCGATGACGGCTTTGCCAAATGGCG
>JBQTJD010000166.1:0-2697 GCA_052387475.1 Anaerolineales bacterium
CCACCGGCTGGATGTTGCGCGCCGCCGGCGCAGCGGATCGCAGACAACTCTTGAGCTTTTTGGATCAACATGCCGCCGCCATGCCGCGCACCGCGCTGCGTTACGCCATTGAGCATCTGGATAGGAAACAACGCGAGCATTACTTGAGCCGGAAGCAGGGTGATTAGGATGCCACGATTGAGATCGGCTTCCGTTTTGATTTAGGCTCTGGAGACGCCCCACCGGGACGTCTCTACGGAGAACAGACAATGCGAAAGGAGATGCCATGACCAATACGGCCCCTCAAACGGGATACGTTCCGGTGAACGGCCTCCAAATGTATTATGAAATCCATGGCACCGGGCAACCGCTGGTGTTGCTACACGGCGCTTTTTCGGCCATCGGCACCTCGTTCGGGGCGTTGATGCCGGAACTGGCGAAGACCAGGCAGGTCATCGCCTTCGAGTTGCAGGCTCATGGGCGCACTGCGGACGTTGATCGCCCGCTGACGCTCGAAGGGATGGCGGACGACGTCGCTGCCGCGCTCCGTCAACTGGGGAGTGAGCGGGCCGACATCTTCGGCTATAGCATGGGCGCGGCCGTGGCCCTGCACCTCATCCTCCGTCACCCCGAGGTGGTGCGTAAACTCGTGCTGGCCTCAGCCTCATACTCGCTGAGCGGCATCCACCCCGGCCTGATGGAGGGCTTGGGGGAAATGAAGCCCGAGATGATGCACGGGTCGCCGTGGCACGAGGAATACATGCGCATCGCCCCGCACCCGGATAATTTCAACACCCTGTTCGCAAAGAAGACGCAGATGGATCGGGGCATCAAGGATTTGCCCGCCGACGCCATCCGAGCAATCAAGGCACCGACGCTGCTCGTCATCGGCGATTCCGATCTGGTTCGCCCCGAACATGCGGTGGAGATGTTCCGATTGCTCGGCGGCGGCGTGTTCGGCGACATGCCACCCGGCCTCCCGGCTTCACAACTCGCCATCCTGCCTGGCACCTCTCACGTCTCCCTAGTCTATCGCGCCGATCTGCTGATTCCGATCCTGACCTCGTTCCTCGACGCGCCCATGCCACAGGGCAAGTGAGATGTCCGAACGCACACGCTCGATAACGATTTGACGACGAAAGGGAAATTGGAATGTCACTTGAAAAGCAGAAAGTCAAAGTTCAGGGAGGCAACAGAGCAAACAACGGCGAGGTTGACGACGTTTTGATCCGGCAACTCCGCGCCGCGCTTAAGGGCCGGGTCATCGCGCCGGACGACGCCGGGTACGACGAGGCGCGCACCGTCTTCCTCGGCGGGATTGATCGCCGGCCGGCGGTCATCGTCCGGGTCGCAGATGCGGCCGACGTCTCCCGCGTCGTCTCGCTCGTGCGCGAGACCGGGCTGGAGCTTGCCATCCGCAGCGGCGGCCACAGCGGCGCCGGTCACAGCGTGACTGAGGGCGGTATCGTGCTGGACCTTTCAGACATGAAGGCCCTGCAAATTGACGCCGAACGACGCACCGCCTGGGCTGAGACCGGCTTGACCGCTGGTGAATACACAACAGCGGCAGCCGCCCACGGCCTGGCGACCGGGTTCGGAGACACCGGCTCGGTGGGCATCGGGGGCCTCACGCTGGGCGGAGGCGTTGGCTATCTCGTCCGCAAGCACGGCCTCACGATTGATGACCTCCTGGCCGCTGAGATCGTGACGGCAGACGGCCAATTCCTGCGCGTGGATGCCGAGACGCACCCGGGCCTGTTCTGGGCGATCCGCGGCGGCGGCGGCAACTTCGGCGTCGCGACCCGGTTCCAGTTTCAGTTGCACAAAGTCGATTCGGTCGTAGGGGGCATGCTGATGCTGCCGGCCACACCTGACGTCATCGCTTCGTTCATCGCGGAGGCGGAGGCCGCGCCGGAGGTGTTGTCCACGATTGCCAACGTCATGCCCGCGCCGCCCATGCCCTTTGTGCCCGTGGAATATCACGGCCAACTCGTGATCTTTGGCCTGCTGTGCTACGCCGGCGAGGTCGAGGCCGGCGAACGCGCCCTCGCACCCTTCCGGGCACTGGCGGCCCCGATCGTGGACATGGTCAGGCCGATGCGTTACCCGGAGATGTACCCGCCGGACGACGAGAACTATCACCCGATGGCGGTGACGCGCACGCTGTTCGTTGACGCCATTGATCGCAGCGTCGCGGAGACCATCGTCGCCCGGCTCGAGGCATCGAACGCCTCGATGCGGGTGGCGCAGCTCCGTGTGTTGGGCGGGGCGATGGCCCGCGTGCCGGCCGAGGCCACCGCGTTCGCGCACCGCGCGAGGCGGATTATGGTGAACGTGGCCGCGTTCTACGAAGGCCCCGAAGATCAAGCCGTGCGCGAGGCCTGGGTCTCCAGTTTCGCGGCGGCGTTGCGTCAGGGTGACGGCGGCGCGTATGTCAACTTCCTGGGCGACGAGGGCGAGGCGCGCATCCGCGAAGCTTACCCCGGAACGACCTGGGATCGGTTGAGGGCCATCAAGCGTCGCTATGACCCGACCAACCTCTTCCGGCTCAACCAGAACATCCCGCCAGCGAACGAGAAATCAATGTAACAAACGTCAGTTCGGGATAAGACTAAGGGGTCAGTTGCACCAAAGCGTCGAGATGCAGGGACGGTTTCTTGGGCTGATGGCAGTAGGCGATCAGGCCACACAGCAGATTGAGAAGAAAGTTGACGGGAC
>JBQTJD010000167.1:0-2309 GCA_052387475.1 Anaerolineales bacterium
CGGCCCGGCGTGCTGCGGGTTGCGCACCAAATGAGAGCTGCGTCATCACCGCCAGTGTGCGCGTCAACCGCCCAAACGGGTCGCCGCGATAGTTGCTGTGCTCAGCTACGCCTGCCGCCACGAGGGGATGGGCGAGTTCGAGCAGCAGCGCACGCGAGGCGCTCAGGCACACCAGCCACTCACGGTGAATGCGCCACAAGGCGGAGCGGGGCGTGAAGCGCTGGGCAGGAAAGGCGACCCGTGAAGTTGAGCAGCGCGTGGTTGAGGCTGACATGTAAATTCTATTGCGATGCGGATACATTAGCCGAAATCGGCTCCGTCTGGAGCGTGCTTGATAGAAAGATTCGTTTCGCGCATTGGATGAAGATACCGTTGCAATCGTGCCAAAATGCAAAGGGCGTCACGCCCGTCGCCGTCAATATAGGCGCATGGTCTATGGCAACCAGCAAGCTAACGGCTTGCATAAAGCCCTGCCAAAGAGCATAAACACCGAAACGTAGCAGTGCCGGGCGTGAAGCAAAAGCCAGGTTGAGCATGTCACAGTGAAAACTGATATGGCCTTCTTCGTCTTTGCGAATTTGACCAAAGACCGTCCGGAGCACGGGGTCGCGTATCCCTTCGTGCAAAGCACGATAGTAACGCTTGGCGATCATTTCGGCAGTCAGCAGGATGATGACTTCTAACTTTAAGCCCACCAGATGGCGAAGCAGAACGAAGGCGTAGTTCGTCCAGTGGCGTTGGAGCAGAGGCGCGCCAAGGCTTTGCAGGATACGGGCCAGTAAGGCTGAGTGACGCTGTTCCTCTTCGATAAACAAATGGATGGCATTGATATAAGCCGGGTCGCCCGTAGCTGCCGCACACTGTTTGAGTTTGCGGCCCTCACCCGACTCGCCCAGTTGAAACTTTTGTAGAGAGAGTGTCAGAGGCGCGCGCAAGGAAGGCTCAACAAAGATGCCCTGTTCCCACGGGATGGCGACGCGCCGGGTTTTGTTGTTCTCGAAGTAGGTTTGCCAATTGTGATGCGTGAGCATGATGAAGTTCCTCCTTAAGCCTCGCCCTCGCTAAACAATCTGAGCAGGCGCACGCTCTCAAGAAACTCGGCGGGTTGACGCAACAGTCGAGGGACAATGGAGAAGAGGGTTGTCATCGGCGTTCCATTCCACGACGGGTTAGCAGCTTCTCACTCAACCACCAGAAGAAGAATATTCCAGCAACGTTGCTTAACCAGTCCCACACATCCAAAGTGCGGTTAGGCGAGAAGCCCTGCAACAACTCTTCGAGGCTGGCGGCGATCAGCAGTACGGCGATGGCAGGCGCCACCGACCAGCGGCCTAACTTCATCCGTCGCCCGCCCAGCCACAGATTCAGGCCAAAAACAGCAAACCCAAACAATACAAAGTGCAAGACTTTATCGGCATACGGCCAGCGTACCAACCATAGTGGAACTTGCCCGAGATAAGCCGCCACGCTTGCCAGCAACGCCAGCATCACTTGTGGAATGACGAGCCAGCGCCACGGTGAGTGGCCCCAAGCGCGGGTCGCAAACAGCCCGCTGCCGAGGGTGACCGTCGCCAAAAGAAGAAAGGCCATGCCGGTCACTCTATCCGTATCGCTGCCCAACCCAAAGCACCCGCGTGCTTGACGTCCGGCGCAAACCCGGTACCCTCGCACCCATGCTGACCACACTCTTAGTCGAAGACAACGACAAACTCCGCCGGGCCATGCGCGCCGGGTTGGAAGCGACCGGGAAAGTGACCGTCATCGGCGATTGCGCCTCCGGGGAGGAGGCGCTGACTGCCGCGCTCGAAGAGCCGCCGAATGTGGTGCTGCTGGATGTGCAATTGGCCGGCGCGTTGAATGGGATTCAAACGGGCGTGGCGCTCCGGCGCGAACTGCCGCGTTTGCCGGTGGTTTTCTATTCTATTCAGGATGATGAGGCTTATTACCGCGACTTTCGCAAGGCTGGCATCCTCAGCCACTATGCCTACGTCCGCAAATCAAATTACCTTTTGCCGGAGATGATTGTGCCGCTGCTGCGCGATGCTACTGCCGGGCGCAGCTTTATCGATCCGGAGATTGAAACGCGGGTGCAGGAAGTGCGGCACAAAGACGAGCAATCGCCATTTGGTCTACTCGAGCCGAATGAACAGGAGGTCGCGCGTATGCTCGCCCATGGCATGACCAATGAGCAAATCGCCGCGCGGCGCGGCTTTCGTGATAAGCGCACCATCAGCCGCGTCAACGGCCAAATCTACACCGCCTGGGGGTTGGCGGATTCAGCCACTGATGAGAAAGTGGCTCGCACCCGC